>CAXNDB010000001.1:0-17130 GCA_964201025.1 Rickettsiales bacterium UBA1997
CAACGCCTTAAGAATAGTTTCGGGAAGTGCAGGAAAAACTTTCGCAGCCTTTGCTATTATTGCAACTGGAATTGGTTTCTTCACTGGTAAAGTTTCTTGGGGTTTGATGATTGGCGTTACCGCAGGTATTGCCACCATGTTCGGAGCTCCTTCAATTGTAGCTGCAATTTCTGGACAAGATACAAAAACTTCTTGCAATCTTAACTAGAAAAATTTATTTAAATATTATTAACAAAAAACTTGAAACTAAAAATTTCATTAATAAAATGCTGGGATATTTACAAAATTCAAAAACATAAAATCTATAAAATTATCATGAAAAAACACTCGAAACAATTATTGAAAATTTCTTTAGTAACATTTTCAATCTTGGCATTGTTCCCAATATTATCATCAAATGCTGGTATCGGACAAGCCTTGGCTCAAGTTACCGACTCTTCTTACAACATTAGCTCTAACTCATTAACTAGAGTTATGTGTAATGCTCTTAGACTTGTAACGGGAAGTGCTGGTAAAACCTTCGCAGCTTTTGCTATTATCGCAACTGGGATCGGTTTTTTCACCGGTAAAGTTTCTTGGGGTTTGATGATTGGTGTGACCGCTGGTATCGCCACCATGTTTGGTGCTCCTTCAATTGTAGCCGCGATTTCTGGACAAGATACCTCAATGTCTTGTGGTATAAACTAAAATTAAATAAATATGTCTAGAAAGTGTGAATTATTAAATATCGGTGCAATGAGTGGAAACAAGGTTTCTCACTCAAATCGCAAAACCCGAAGAAGATTTTTACCAAACTTAAAATCAATTTCTTTTTTCAGTGATTTATTGGGAGCCAATCTTAATCTCAAGGTTGCAACTTCAACTCTTAGAACCATCAATAAATATGGCAATATCGATAATTTCTTAATTAAATATAAATTCAATAAATTATCAGAAAGAGCTCAATCTCTTCGATTAAAAATAAAAAATAAGCAAAAAATTGCTTAACTTATAATAAATTTAAGTTAAGTCTTTCATAAAATGGAAGCCCCGAATATAAAAATCTTCGTTAAAATAAAGTGAATGAGATTTTTTATTTTCGGTGAAGGAATCAAGAACCATCTTGTCGCAACTTAGATTGCGAGCTTTATTTTCAAGGTAATTAAGGATTTTTTTTCCATAGCCACGACCACGAAAATTCTCATCAACTACCAAATTTGAAACTTGCAGATAGCGTCCGCAATATAGCATTCTTGATATCCAATAGCCCGAAACCGCTATCATTTTGTTATCAATATATCCAGCCGTCATTTTGTAATTATTATGTAAAATCATTTCATCTAGAGCGGTCTCGAAGGCTTGATAATCCATCTTTTTATACATTTGATTAATCAACAAAAAAGCATCCATCATCGCATTTTTAGTCTCTAAATCTTTGATTATCAATGACATTTTATAAATTTTTTAATTGCTCTTCAAGCTTATAAGCCCAGGAACTAATTGTTCCTGCGCCAGTACACAAAACTAGATCACCTTTTTTAATTTGATCTTTTAAAACAGCCGGTAATTCATTTTCGTGATTTAATTTTATAACATTTTTATGTCCAGTTTTTTTAATTCCAGCAATAATAGAATCTTGCGTAATGCCTTCAATCGGGGCTTGAGAAGCCGAATAAATATCGGAAACGATTACGCAATCAGCATCAATAAAAGCATGGCAAAATTCATTAAATAAATCGTGAACGCGCGAGTATTTGTGCGGTTGAAAAACGCAAATTACTTGATTATTTTTGACTAAATTTTTAGCTGTTTTTAAAGTTGCTAAAATTTCGGTTGGATGATGACCATAATCATCAATTATTGAAACTTCATTAAATTCGCCGACTTTAGTAAATCTTTGTTTAACGCCATTAAAACTTGCTAAACCTACTTTAATTTGATTAGCATCTAATTTTAAAAATTTAGCAATTGCAACTGCGACTAAAGCATTGCTGGCATTGTGTTCGCCATAAATTGGCATTTTGACATTTTTAATAATTTCGCCATTTTTGAAATGAATATCAAAAGTTAATCCTTTGATATCCATTTTAATATTTTTCGCCATAATGTCGGCCGGCCTCTTGATAGAGTAACTTACCAAATTTTTATGATTTGGTAAAATTTTATTATAAATCTTCTCAACTTCAGGGCTATCAATGCACAAAACGCACAAACCATTTTGTGGAATTTGCGTAATATATTTTTCAAAACAAGCTTTTTGTTTTTCAAAACTTCCGCCATATCCAGCGAATTCAAGATGCTCTGGCTCTAAGTTGGTAACCGCTCCAATAAAACTTGGTAAAATCACAAAACTAGCATCGGATTCATCTGATTCTGCCACTAAATATTCGCCCGAACCAATTTTAGAATTGCTTTGGAAGTGATGAATAATTCCGCCATTAATTATTGTTGGATCAAAATTATTGGTCTCAAGCATCATCGAAACCATGCCTGTCGTGCTAGTTTTTCCATGCGTTCCCGCAATAGTAATGCCTTTATATTCTTGCATAATTATTGCCAAAAGTTGGGCGCGAGTTAAAATTGGAATATTACGACTTTGGGCTTTTAAAATTTCGGGATTATTGTTTTTAATAATTGAGGTTTCAACCACCAACGAAACGTCATCGGTAAGATTTTTTTCATCGTGACCAACGAAATAAACAATCCCCGCATCACGAATTTTTTGCGTTAAATAATTTTCTCTCAAATCGGAACCTTGAACCGCAACATTCCATTTGCGTAAAATGAAAGCCAAGGCACTCATGCCAATCCCACCGAGACCAATAAAATGGACTTTCTTTTGTTGTTTTATGTCGCTAATATTCATGTAAAATAAAAAAATCTTTTTGAATTATTGAAATTAAAAATCAAGGTAGAAAAAAAATTTTATTTGTAAAATCAAAATTACAATTTTTATAAAAAATGCTTAAGAAATCCATAAACCAGATTTTTGAAATTTGGCAAAAAAACAATCCCCAACCTAAAACTGAATTAGAATTTACCAATAATTTTACACTGCTCGTGGCCGTTGTTTTATCTGCCCAGAGCACTGATATTGGGGTTAACAAAGCTACAAAAAATCTTTTTAAAATTGCGGATAATCCGCAAAAAATGCTTGATCTCGGCGAAGAAAAATTGAAAAAATATATTTCAACAATTGGGCTATACAATAATAAGGCAAAAAATATTATAATTTTAAGCGAGCAACTAATTAAATTTCATAATTCTGAAGTTCCAAATGATTTTGAATCATTACGAAACCTTGCTGGAGTAGGTCAAAAAACTGCTAATGTAGTTTTGAATTGTGCCTTTGGCAGACCAACAATTGCCGTCGACACTCATGTTTTTAGGGTCGCCAATCGCATTGGATTAGTTGACGAAGCCAATCCCGAAAAAACCGAAGAATCATTGATAAAAATAATTCCAAAAAAATTTTTATATTATGCTCATCATTGGATGATACTTCATGGACGCTATACCTGCATAGCTCGCAAGCCGAATTGTAAAAATTGTCAAATTGAAAAAATTTGCCAATTTGATAAAAAATTATAATAAAAATAACATAGATTAATTTAGAAATCACGACAACAAATTATTATAATGCAAAAATAGTTAGACTCTATAAAGTATTAATTTCCATTATAATTTATTAAAAATAAACTCGATTTCATGCTACAAAATCAAGAATTTAGAGCTTCAATATTGGTAATCGCAAAAACGGCTTTATCCTTAGGAATAGCTTTTGCTTTAAATGCTTTAGAAGTAGATGGTGCAAGAAAAATACGTTCAGAAAAAAAACCTTTCGGACCAACTTTAAAAGACTCCAATTCAGCATTTTTATTATATTTCAATATCATTAAATATCCCTTTACCTCTTCAGCTGGAATTTCCCCAATTGATTACACAAAACTTGTCGGTGTGGAAAAAATTCCAACCGAAGTAGGTAAAAAAGATGTTTTTCGAAATAGTATTTTAACCGAATTGGCAGTTTTTCATAATAGAAATTTGGCTATAGTTTTAGATAAATGCGACTTTAAGTCCAATCCAGAATTAACTAAATATATTTTATCTTATCAAGAAGCTAATGGTTTAAATTTTTTAAATATCGCAACCCGCAACCGAGTAGCCTTGGGAGATCAATTAACCGCAAAAATTATTAATATTTATAGCGATAATCTTGATAAAGATACATTGTTAAAATCATTGGATAAATTTGTTTTAACTTTACCGTCAGATCAATTCAAAAAAATTGTCGATAAAGTTGGAGGTCTTGAAGTGATAGATAAATTTTATAAAGAAAAATTTACAAAAAGCGAAATTAAAGAAGTTATTTCTGTTTTTCATTCCCCAAATATTTTTCCAAGATTTCAAAATAAGGGGTCTCATGACCTAGATTATGATGGTTACGATCGCTCAACCGTTGTTGAAAAAATCAAAGATCCAGAAAGAGCCTGTGATTTAATACAAGGTGGCAATCCTTTTCAAGTTAACGGAAAATTAATGCAAGATTTAATTTCAAATCAACTAATGACCGATGATGAAATAAAAAAACATCCCGCTATTTTTCTTTCAATTAATAATAGTTTTGCAGGATTGTTAGCTGGTCCAAAAGTTAACGGTGATATTGAATCAATTTTGCATGAACAATTTGATACTTCACAAACTTCTCTTCAAAATTTTATAAATAATCTTCAGGAAAATAAAAAATTTTTAAAGGAGCGTTATCTAAAAAAAACTGACGAAGATATTCCTAGTCTAGGCGTAAAGAGTCCCCAAGTCAAGCAATCGCCAAAAGAATTATAAATTTATAATTATTTAAAAAGCAATTCACAATCATCTTGTTGATTAAAATTTAAATTAGTAAAATTGCACAAATTTAAATTTTAATTTATGGCGATCGAACAAAAAGAATTATACGAAATTGTTAAATTAAGCTTTCCTGAGGCAACTGTCAAAATAGTTGATTTAGTTGGCGACAAAGACCATTATCGTATTGAAATTAATGATAAAAATTTTGTTGGAAAAAATAAAATTCAACAACATCGCATTGTTCATAAAGCTTTAGATTCAATTTTAAATAATCGGCTTCATGCCATAGAAATCAACACTTCATCAAATTAAATTATGGATAATATTTTTGCAGAAATTAAAAAAACCGTCGAAGAAAATAAAGTGGTTCTTTATATGAAAGGCACCAAAGACTTTCCGCAATGCGGATTTTCCGCTACCGTCGTGCAAATTTTAAAAAATTTAAATGTAAATTTTGTTGATATAAATGTATTAACCAATCCAGAAATTCGCGAAGGAATTAAAGAATTTTCTGATTGGCCGACTATTCCGCAACTCTATGTCGCTGGCGAGTTCGTCGGCGGTTGCGATATCGTCAAAGAAATGTTTCAAGCTCAAGAATTACAAGAATTATTGAAAGATAAAAAAATAATTTAAGAATCTTTAAATTTATTGAAATTTAGGAAAATAAAAATTCATTTAAATTAAAATGGAATACGCAATTGAGATTAACAATCTTCAAAAAACTTATCAAAAATCTAAAAAATCTGCGTCGAAAGATGCTTTAAAATCGATAGATTTAAAAATAAAAAAAGGTTCTTTTTTCGGATTGCTTGGTCCCAACGGAGCTGGAAAATCAACCATTATCAACATTTTAGCGGGTTTGGTTAAAAAGACTTCAGGACAAGTTAGAATCGCCGGAATTGACATCGATGAAAATCAAAAAGCCACCAAATTTAAAATTGGAATTGTTCCGCAAGAATTAATCATCGATCCATTTTTTAATGTTTACGAAACTTTAGAAATTTATGCCGGATATTTTGGTATTCCAAAAGCCCAGAGACGCACCGATGAAATTATTGAAGCTTTGGGCTTGAAAGATAAAGCCAAAGCAACACCGAGGAGTCTTTCAGGCGGAATGCGTCGACGTTTGCTGGTGGCAAAAGCTTTGGTGCATAATCCTGAAATTTTAGTACTCGACGAGCCAACCGCGGGAGTCGATGTTGAGCTTCGTAATCAATTATGGAATTATGTAAAAAAACTCAATCAAAACGGCACCACGATCTTACTTACAACGCATTATTTGGAAGAGGCCGAAGAATTGTGCGACGAAATTGCCATCATTAGTAAAGGCGAAGTGATCGCTTGTGATCTCAAAGAAAATTTAATGAAATTATTGTCGAGCAAAGAAATTATTGTGTCGGCAAATGAAAAAATCGATCCAATTTTTAGCGAAAAATTACCAAATTTGAAAACAAAATTTTTAGCTCCAGATAAAATTTCAATTACTTACGATCCCGACAAAACTGAAGTTGGAAAAATTTTGCAAATAATTTCCGAAGCTAAGATTAACATTAGAGACATCTCGACTCAACAACCCGATTTGGAAGAAATTTTTAAACATCTTATTGCGAAAAAATGAAAGATTTAATTTCGATCGACGACATCAATATTAATCAAATTGACGAAATTCATCGCTTGGCTAATCAATATTTTCTAAGTCCAAACCTTCATTATAATGATTTAAAAGAAAAAATTTTAGTTAATTTTTTCTTTGAAAATTCGACGCGAACCAGAATGTCATTTGAAATTGCCGGCAAAAAAATGGGGGCGAAAGTCGTTAATCTCGATATTTCTTTATCCTCTTTGAAGAAAGGCGAGTCAATCATCGACACCGCTCAAACCATTAACGCTATGAACCCTGATTTCGTTGCGATTCGTCATAATTCAAGCGGTATTATCAATATTCTAAAGCAATATTTGAATTGCTCGATAATTAATGCTGGGGACGGCACCAACGAGCATCCGTCGCAAGCTTTACTTGATTCTTTCGTTATAAAAAATCATAAAAAAACTTTAAATAATTTAAAAATTGCAATTTGTGGTGATGTTTTACACTCTAGAGTCGCAAGGTCAAACATTAAACTTTTAGCAAAATATAATTGTGAAATTCGCGTGATTACTTCGCCAACTTTAATCACTAAAAATTATCGCGAATGGCTTAAAGAAAATTGGAATATTGAGGTTTACGAAAACTTAATCGATGGCATTAAGGATGTTGATGTAATTATGATGCTTCGTATTCAGCAAGAAAGAATGGTAGGTTCTTATATTTCTTCGTTGGCGGAATATTATAAAATTTATGGCTTAACTCATGAAAAACTTTTACATGCAAAAGACGCGATAATTATGCATCCCGGGCCAATTAACCGTGACGTTGAAATTTCATCGCAACTTGCTGACGATCCAAAAAAATCTTTAATTTTAGAGCAAGTATCGGCTGGAGTCGCTGTTAGACAGGCGATTTTAAAACTACTATAAATTATAAATTATTTTAAATATCTTGAATATAAATAAATATCAAATTATCGTTTCAATAATATTAATAAAATTTTAACAAAATGATTACCCCTTTTAGCTATCTTAGAATCGCCATGATTTACAGCTCAACAGCATTATCGCTAATGATAATGATGCTTGTTCTAAATATCATAACCATCGACGAATTACTTACAATCATCGGCGTCGAACAAAAAAGCAACGAGGCTCAAGCCTTAAAATTAGTAATTAGTCGCATTCAAGAAATGTCGACCAATATTTTACAAATAATTTCTAAACTCTTGAATAATTTATTATCTTGGGCTGGAGTTGATGTCGATTTATCGAAGATTAAAATTGACGCCAATCAAAAACCTTCAATGCCGATTGATCCAAACTCCATCAATGATGGCGGTGCTGTAAATAATGGTGCGGGAAATAATCTTGACGACCAAAATTCAGTTCAACAACAATATTAATTTTAGTGTTTTCATCACTTATAAATCTTATTCGGCTAATTTTTATTCTAATTTTAGTTGCACCTTTTTCATTATTTAATAAAGAAAAAGCGATTTATTTTTTCTTTAATTTCGCCGGCCCATCTTTTATAAAACTTGGTCAATTATTATCGGTTAGAGCAGATTTAGTAGGCAAAGAAGTGGCGTTAATATTAACAAAATTTCAAGATGCAATCCCACCTTTTTCTCAAAAAAAAGTTGTTAATATTTTGCATCAAGAATTTGGCAATGATTTTAATAAAATTTTCAAAGAATTTAATTTTATTCCAGTCGCTTCTGCCTCAATCGCTCAAGTCCATAAAGCTAAATTAAATAATGATGTAAATGTTGCGGTAAAAATTCTAAGACCGAATATTCAAAAAACTATGATGCGTGATATTTCCACTCTTCGTTTGTTAAATAAAATTTGCTATTTTTTCTCAAAATTTTTAGCAAAAACTTTTAAAGATATTGGCGATTTGCTTGATCAAACCGCTAAATATGAACTCGATTTACTGCACGAGGGAGCAAATGGCTCTAGGTTGCGGGATGATATGAATGGAGCCAAGGGTTTTTATGTTCCGCAAATTTTTTGGCAACATTCTTCAACAAAAATTTTAGTAATCGAATGGATTGATGGCATCGCTTTTTCCAATACTCAAGCGATTGCGCAGAATAAATTTGATAAGAAAATTTTAGCAGAAAATTTGGTTTTGAGTTATTTTCGCCAAGTTTATGTTCATGGTTTTTTTCACGCCGATATGCATCCGGGAAATCTATTTCTAAAGGATAATGGCGACATTGCGGTAGTTGATTTTGGTATCATGGGCAAGATTGACAAAAAAACTCGCATTGCGGTTGCCGAAGTGCTAATTGGATTTTTGCATCGTGATTATGAAAAAGTTGCCAAAATTCATGTCGATGCGGGCTTTGTTCCTAAAGAAACTAATATCGATGATCTGGCTTTATCTTGTCGTAAAATTGGTGAAATGATTGTCGGCGTTGACGTTAAGGATATTTCAATCGCCAAATTATTAACGGGATTAATCGATTTATCACGAAATTATAAAATGGAAACTAAGCCCGAACTTTTGCTTTTACAAAAAACTCTATTGCTGGTCGAGGGCGTTGGAGTCTCGCTTGATCCCGATTTAAATATTTGGGATTTAGCACGACCTTGGGTCAAGGAATGGGCAAAAACTAATATTGGCTTTGACGCTAAAATTCGTGATAATATTCTAGAAATTTTGCAATTAGTTAAAAATTTCTTTATTAAGTAAAATTTATCAAAAATAACAAATCAATAAGATTTACTTATCACTCTAAAATCCAAACCAAGTCTCTTCATCAGCGTAGGTGTAGGGCTCGCCAGCTCGAACTAAAATATATTTCTTTTTATACATGGTTTGCACCGCATAAATTCTATCGCCAAGACTATAACATCCGCCAAATATTTTATAAATCTCATCTTGAGTTAGATTGGCTCTGTAAGTAAATGGCAAGTTGTATAAACGAATCGCTTCTTCGGTATATTTTGGTTCGACAATGCACATTCCAGCGCATGAAGATAAAAATAAAAGCAAAATTATTATTAAAAAATTATTCTTTAAAACCATAATGAATCGCACAAGCTCCGAATGTTAAATTTTGATAACCGACCTTAGAAAATCCAGCATTTTCAATTAGTTTTTTAAAAGATTTTTGATCAGGAAATTTACGAATACTTTCAACTAAATATTGATAAGAATCTTGATCCTTAAGAATAACTTCTCCAATTTTGGGAATTATTTTAAAAGAATAAGTATCGTAAATTTTTTGTAAAAAAATATCTTCAACCTTAGAAAATTCTAGACAAATAAATTTTCCACCTTTTTTTAAAACTCGATAAGCCTCTTGCAAACCTTTTTCAATATTGGTGAAATTGCGAATACCAAAAGCGATAGTAAAAACATCAAAAGATTCATCGGCAAAATTTAATTTTTCTCCATCATTTTCGACAAAATTTAAATGTGAAAATAAATTTAAATCAACCGCTCTTGATCTGCCAACCTCTAGCATTTGCGGGTTTATGTCGACGACTTCAATGTGATAATTTAAATTTTTTTCTTGGGCGGTTTTGGCGATGCGAAAAGCAATATCTCCTGTTCCACCCGCAACATCAATTATTTTGATATTGTCAAAAAAATCGATATGTTTTATCATGCTATTTTTCCAAAGTCGATGAGTGCCGGCGCTCATTAAATCGTTCATCAAATCATATTTTTTGGCAACATTTGAAAAAATGTTTTTGACTAAACCAGATTTTTGATCACGATCGACTTCTTTGAAACCAAAATGAGTTTTGTTATTTTCCATGTTTAAAACCGCAGATTTTAATTTTAATTTACCAGAGAATTTAATAGCCCAAGAGCCCTTGAAAAACAAAGAGCAAACCCCCATGTTAGTTTTTCAAAATAATCAAATTTTCGATAAAAAAATCAATGATTTAATCGATTTTTTTGCAAAGGGCGATGTAATGATATTTAATCAAGTTAAGGTAATCAAGGCAAAATTAACGGGCAAGATTTTACGCAATTCGGCATTGATTCATTTTAATCTCGATCAAGAATCAAATGGGCTGTGGAACGCTTTGTGTCGCCCCGCCAAGAAGATTCGTGTTGGTGATATAATTTCGATTTCTGATAATTTTTATGATAGTTTTTTTTGCGAAGTAATTGAAAAAGATAATGAGGGCTTTATTAAAATAAAATTTAATTGCGATGAAAATGAATTGCCTTCGAAGCTTGAAAAATATGGCTCAATTCCACTTCCGCCCTACATTAAGCGTAATGAAAATGATCAAAAAGATTCACATAATGATCAAAAAAATTATCAAACAATTTATGCCAAAAATGGCTTCGCCGTTGCCGCGCCAACAGCAGGATTACATTTTAATGAAAATATTTTTGCCAAAATTAAAGCAAAACAAATTCAATGCGTTTTTCTTACTTTGAATGTTGGAGCAGGCACGTTTTTACCAGTTCGCACCGATAATTTAACCGAGCATAAAATGCATAGTGAAAAATTTTTTCTCTCCAAAGAAAATTGCGAAATTATCAATAATGCCAAAAAAAATGGGAAAAAAATTATCGCAGTTGGCACAACTTCGCTTAGAGCGATCGAGTCTAGCGTAGATGAAAATGGTATTTTACAACCACAAAATCGCACTACGGAAATTTTTATTTATCCACCTTATAAATTTAAAATTATCGATGTTTTAATGACCAATTTTCATTTGCCAAAATCGACTTTATTTATGTTAATTTGCGCTTTTATTGGTTATGAAAATGCCTTTAAGCTTTACAACCATGCCATCGAAAAGCAATATCGTTTTTATTCCTACGGCGATTCTTCTTTATTATTTTTAACCTAGTTTAATTAAAACTTCTAAATCACCATCATCAAGTTGATTGCTAAAAATTTTCGCTTCCGCATTAATAATTTTTTGTGGCGAAATTTTGATATTTTCTGCCAAAACTTGATGTTTTATATAAGTTTCAAAATCCTTTGCAACTTCAAGAATACGTAGATTTGACGAAAAAATTTCGAGATTAATGTGATTGGTAATTTCAAGATTGGCGTCTTTACGATTTTGTTGAATTGCTCGCACAATATCGCGGGCAATACCTTCATCCTCAAGCTCTTTGGTGATTTCAATTGATAACAAAACTAAATAATCATTGCTAGCCAAAGGCATAATCGCCGATTTTTTTTCATCAATATTTTTAGTGGTTAGCTTTAATTCAAAATCATCATCGATAAGTTCTACGCCAGCGATTTGAATGGTTCTGTCATCAATTTTTTGCCAATCACCTTCTTTAATCGCATTAGTAATTTCTTTAATTTTTGCTCCAAATTTAGCGCCAATTTTTTTAAAATTAATTTGTAATTTATTTTCGGCAAATTGTGAAATTTCCTCAACAATTTTAATTTCTTTAACATTAACTTCTTCGGCGATAATTTCGCTAAAAGGTAAAATTCTTTGAGCGTCTTTACCAATGATAGTAAGGCTTTGAAGCGGTAAACGCACTCGTAAATTTTTATTATCACGAATCGCTAAAGCCGTCGAACAAATCGAACGAACCAAATCCAT
Source organism: Rickettsiales bacterium UBA1997 (assembly GCA_964201025.1). GTDB lineage: Bacteria > Pseudomonadota > Alphaproteobacteria > Rickettsiales > UBA1997 > CAILUF01. The sequence goes on from CAXNDB010000001.1 coordinate 11,974, forward strand.
ATCATGGATTAATTGAGTTTCGCCATCAATAAAATCAACATTTGGAAAATCTTGTAAATGAATAGAAATAGAGCGATCAATCATGCTAATTCTCCAATAATATAAACGGTTTCATGATGTTTTTCTAAAATATTTTTTATTTCCGTAACATCATTTTTATCGACCACTAAAACCATGCCGATTCCGCAATTGAAAGTTCGATGCATTTCTTGATCCTCAACCTTTCCAAGCTTTTGCAAAAAGTTAAAAATTTCAGGTTTTTGCCATGAATTATAATCAATTTTTGCTTCAACATTTGGCGATAAAACTCGTGGTAAATTTTCGATCAATCCGCCTCCAGTAATATGAGCCAAGGCTTTTACTTTTGAAGTTTTAATTGCCGATAAACATGATTTTACATAAATTTTTGTTGGCGTTAATAATTCTTCGCCGAGAGTTTTGTTGTCGTCAAATTTATTAAAAAAGTTCAAAGAATTTTGTTGCAAAATATAGCGAGCGAGCGAATAACCATTTGAGTGCAAACCACTTGAGGCAAGACCGAGAAGCACATCGCCTTTTGCAGTTATTTTTGGCAAAATCTCCGCTCTTTCAACTGCTCCAACAGCAAATCCCGCCAAATCATAATCGCCCCCTTGATACATTCCTGGCATTTCGGCAGTTTCGCCACCAATTAAGGCGCAACCGGCAAGCTTACAGCCATCTGCAATTCCCTTGATTACTTGAGTTGCAACTTCAACTTCAAGTTTTGAGCAAGCTAAATAATCGAGAAAAAAAAGTGGTTCCGCTCCTTGTACTATCAAGTCATTAACCGACATGGCAACTAAATCAATTCCGATTGAATTATGAATTTTGGTTTCAATCGCAACTTTGAGCTTGGTGCCTACGCCATCAGTTGAAGAAACTAAAACTGGATCTTTGAAATTGCATTTTTTTAAATCAAAAAGTGCTCCAAATCCTCCCAAATCAGAATCGGCTCCAAGCCTTGAGGTTGCCTTGGCGAAAGGCTTAATTTTGTGAATCAATTCATTTCCTGCATCGATATCAACACCTGATTTTTTATAATTTGAGGACATTTTTTAAAATATTTTTGTAAAAATTAAGAGTAATAATAAATCTTTGATTGCTAAAAATAATTTAAACAAATATTTTTGAAACAAATATTTTAAAATAAATTCATTTATCATGTTCAAATTTATCCAAGCTTTAATTTTTTTCATATTTTTTGGCTTGAATTTTGCCTTGGCACAAGATTCAAAAAATATATATTTAGTTGATTCTATTAGCTCTAAAGCGGTTGCAAAAAATGCCAATGATGCCAGAAATGTTGTTATTTCAAATGCGCGCAGAGATGCTTTCATGGTTTTGTTAATGCGTCTTAAAATGCCAATTGCTACCGCTGACAATGTTACCGACAGCGAAATAGCCGAAATGGTTCGCTCGGAGCAGATTGTTGACGAAAAAATTGCTGGGAATTCATATTCGGCAACTTTTAATATAATTTTTGCTAAAGATTTTGTTGAGCATATTTTAAATAAAAAAACAGAAAATCAAGAAATCCAAAAGACTGATAAAGCAGAAAAATATTCAGAAAAATTTGTGATAATCCCAGTTAAAATGGCAAAATTTAGACCTTTGATTTGGGAGCAAGAGAATGATTGGAGAGTAATGTTGGATAGGATTATTTCTAAAAATAATTTACAAAAAATCTTCGCTATGCCGGATTCTAATGCTGAAAATATTCTAGCGGTTAATGGTCAAAATATTAAAAATATTACCTTCTCAAATCTTGAAAAAATTGTTACCGACAACAACGCTGGAGCCTCTTATATTTTATTTTTTAATTTTGATGAAATTGAAAATAAAGTTTTAGTTGATGTTGTTTATTTACGCAAACTTCTAAAAAAACAATTTCGCTTGAGCTTTGTGAATGTTGATCGCCTATCATACAATGATTTAATTATAAAAGTAGCAGAAAAAACTCTTGAATATCTTGGTAACAACGCAATTGGAAGCGATAATGTTTTAAATAAAAATGTAGTTGATATTCATATAAAAATTAAAACGCTGGAAGATTGGCTTAATATTAAAAAACTAATGGAAGAAAATAAATTAACCAACAATATTTTTATAAAATCAATTTCACGAGACGAAGTCAAGATAGAAATTAATTATATCGACGCCAACATTCCAATAGAGCAAGCCTTTGAAAAGGCGGGAATTTTTATTTCCGCTCAGGTTCAAGGATTTTATGAAATTAATGCTATTTCACAATGAAAATCAAAGATAAAATTTTATTATTTATAATATTTGGCATCATCACTGTATTTTTAATTTACAAAATTCGTTTGTTTGTTGCACCTTTTATTTTATCGCTAGCCATAGCTCATTTGCTAAATCCATTAGTAAATATTTTTATAAAAAAATTTAAAGTACCACGAACTATCGCTACTTCGGTTATAATCGTTGTATTTCTAATTATATTTAGCATATTTTGTGCAATATTCATACCGTTTATTTATAATCAAGGAATTATTTTATTAAATTCAATTCCTGGATATTTAGAATATTTTTCTGATAATTTTTATCCAAATATTGTTGAATTTTTTGCCAAAATTAATGTTGAAATCGAGCATAATTTCTTTGATTTAATCAAAAATAACGAATTGTTTAAAGAGGGTGGTGGTGCCTTTGGTGCTATTATTAGTAACGCTCTAAATTCGACAACTTTTTTGATAAATATTTTATCGATAATTTTTATTATGCCCGTCATAGTTTTCTATTTATTGAAAGATTGGAATTCCATCATTGGCAAAATTGACTCCTTTCTTCCTAAAAAATATTCATATCAAGTAAAAACAATTTTAGTATTAATCGATAAAGCTATAACTGGATTTGTTCGCGGACAAATCAATGTTTGTGTAATCTTGGCGCTATATTATGGAATTCTTTTGGGATTCTTAGGATTAAATAATGGTATTTTTATTGGAATACTGACCGGAATTTTATCTTTTGTTCCTTATATTGGATATGGAATCGGAATTACAACGGCAATAGTCGTGGCAATTTTCCAATGGGGCTTTAGTTTTTTCGATATCGGTTTAGTTGTTGCGGTATATCTTTTGGGTCAAATTATTGAATCGAGTTTTTTAGTTCCAAATTTAATCGGTAAAAAAGTTAATCTCCATCCATTGTGGATGATATTTGGTATTTTCTTTTTTGGATCAATGTTTGGGTTTTTAGGAGTTGCTTTTTCGGTTCCATTAACTGCAATTTCAGCGTCCATAATTCGTTATATGTTTAACAATAAATATAATCCAAATAAAGAATGATTAACAATTTATTTAAAAAAATTAGTGATCAAGATTTGAACAGAAAAAACACCATTGATGACTTTATCACCGACGATATCCAAATTGAAATTGAAAATCTCGAAGAGGCAAAAGATCAAAATCCTCTAAGCGTCTCGAATATAAGTCCAGATTCTTTGGTGCGCGATTATGAAAGTATAAAAGTTTTATCAATGAATCCCCAAACCAAGAAAAAAGTAATGGATTTAATTGATCAATCAAAAGAAGATTTGCAAAAAATTTCTCGCCTTTTAAATGGGCTTTAAAGCCATTTTTTGCGCTTAAAAATTGCCAGTGGAATAATTGAAGAAACAAACATCAGACAAAGTGCAATTGGATATCCAAATTCTGAAGTTAATTCAGGCATAAGATGGAAATTCATGCCATAAATACTAGCAATAAGAGTTGGTGGCATGAACACCAAAGAAACTACCGTAAATGTTTTTATAACCTTATTCTGTTCGATATTTAATAATCCCAAAAAACTATTTTGCAAATATTCCAAGCGAGTGAAATTAAAATTCGCATGTTCAATTAGCGAGTTAATATCTTTGATAATAATTCTTAGGCGGTTGTAACTATCAAGCATTAAATCTTCGTTGCGTAATAATGAGGAAAGAACTCTTTGTTTATCAAAAAGCGCCTCTCGCAAAGACATCGTCAAATCTTGGTTTTCATTGATTCTTAGTAAAAGTTTTTCATCAAGTTTATTATCGTAATTTATTTTTTTACTAATTTCGGCAACATATTTTGAAACCGATTCCATTAAGTCGGCGTCAAAGTCTGTTCTAGCTTCCAAGATAGCAACGAAAATTTTAGAAGCATTGGCAAAAATCATTGGAGATTGTTTGATTTTTTTGACGGTTTCCGAAATAACACGACTATCAAAAAAACGCAAAGTAAAGAGAGTTTTTTCGGTTAGAATAAAAGACATTTCATGTTCTTCTATATTGCTGGTGTTTGGAACTATATTAACAAAGGTGGAATTGATTTTTATAATGCCAGAATTTTCAAGATAACGCGATGAAGTTTCTATTTCTTCTTGTTGTTGTCGAGTGGGAAAAGTTATGCCAAAAAAATCTTCAACTTCTCTGATTTGTGATGTTGTTGGCTCTTGCAAATCTACCCAAGAAATATCATTTCTCATCTCACCTAAATTTGGTAACTCTTGCAAAGTAGAGACTTTAATTTGTGAATATTCTGGTAATTTGAAGATGCGGATCATTTTTGTCGGAGTTAAAATTAAAATACTTTTCAAAATATTTTCTTAATTGTCGCAACAATAAGTTGATAAATCAATAGAAAATTTATTTTAAAAATTTGTTCCCAAATTAAAGTTAAAAGTTTGACTTTTATCGTAAGATTCTTGGCGAATAATTTTGGCGAAATCGAGCCGAATTGGACCAACGGGTGATGACCAAGAAATACTAACGCCCGCCGACGAACGTAGTCTTCCCGTATCTATTACATTTGTTCTATTTTTTATTGAGCTATCTACCGATTTTAAGATTCCGTTATCCCAAAATAATGCTCCACTTATTCCCAGCTCTCTTGGAAGCCCAAGTGGAAAAGAAAATTCTGCAGTTCCAACATAATAAATTTTTCCACCCAAAGCTTCACCAGAAGTAGCTCTGGGACCGATTCCCCAAAATTGAAACCCCCTAAAATTATTTCCACCAACAAAGAAATTATTTTGAATATTAACGTCTTCTTTTACGCCATCAATGACACCGCCTCGAGTTAAAAATTTTAATATAAAATCATTATTAAAAGTTGGAATAAAGTAGACCGCTCGACCTTCATGTTTTAA
>CAXNDB010000002.1:0-13112 GCA_964201025.1 Rickettsiales bacterium UBA1997
GAAGTAAGACAAAAGAATTTTTTAAAAATAGCATCGTTAGCATCGGAGGTTTTATAAATGGCAAATAAATTTAAGAAAGGTGATCAGGTAATAGTAATAACTGGATCTGATAAAGGAAAGATAGGTAAAATAATTTCAATTTTAAATGATAAAGTTATTGTTGAGGGAGTTAGGTTGGCGACAATTCATAAAAAACCCGTTGGACAACAACTTGGTCAAATTAAAAAAGAAGAGAGATCGATACATATCTCAAACATTTCTCATGTTGAAGATGGAAAATCGATTAAAATTAAATTTGTGATCAATTCTAGTGGAGAAAAAAAATCTACAAAAAAAGATCGCGTTTCAAAAAAAACTGGAAAAAAAATTGAATAGAGATGCAAAGTATTACAGAAAAATTATATAAGGATTCAATTCCTGAATTAAAAAGTAAGTTTTCTTACAAAAATGAAATGGCCATTCCAAAGATTAAAATGGTCAGCATAAATGTAGGAATTAAAGCTGTCGACAGTGACAATAAACTACTTGCTTACCTTCTTAATCAGGTATCAAATATATCTGGTCAAAAAGCCGTATTAACAAAATCTAAAAAAGCTATATCGACTTTTAAGTTGAGAAAGGATTTACCAATTGGTTGTAGAGTAACCCTCAGGGGTAAAAAAATGTATCAATTTTTGGATAAACTTGTAAATATAGCTTTGCCAAGAATAAGAGATTTTAGAGGCTTAACCTCAAAAGGCTTTAACCAAAGTAATCACTATAGTTTTGGTATAAAAGAGCACAATATATTTCTTGAAGTTGATCTTGACAACATATTAAAAATATTTGGCATGAACGTAACCGTAGTAACAAATGCAAAAAGCAAGGAAGAAGCTCTTTTTTTGCTTAAGAAAATAAATTTTCCAATTAAATAAAATATGGCAAAAAAATCATTAGTTAAAAGAAATGCAAGAAGAATAAAAATTTCTTCGAACAACAGAATTAAAAGAGATAAATTGAAAAAAACAATCAAGAACTCTAATCTTCCTTTCAATGAAAGGCTAACCGCACAAACTAAGCTTTCTGAAATGTCAAAAGATGGTTCTAAAGTAAGGGTTAGAAATAGATGTGCTCTTACCGGAAGACCCAGAGGAAATCTTAGAAAATTTGGTATTTCGCGTATTGCTGTTAGAGAGTTGGCTTCTTGGGGTCAAATTCCAGGTTTAATTAAATCAAGTTGGTAAAATATTATGTCATTCAATCACTCAGTATCAGATCTTGTATCGTCGCTAAAAAATGGTTATTTAGCTAAAACACAAACCGTTTCAATGCCCGTATCAAAACTAAGAGATAGTATTTTAACTATATTAAAGGAAGAGGGTTATATTCTTAACTACGCAAAAGTAAAGGATGGCTCGCATGAACGCTTTAAAATTAGTTTAAAATATCATAATTCAAGCCCAGTTTTAACTGAAATTTCAGTTATTTCTAAGCCAGGAAGAAAAGTTTACTGCAATTCAAAAGATATACCATTAGTAAAAAATGGTCTAGGCATGGTTCTAATTTCAACATCTCAGGGCGTTGTAACGGATTATGTTGCTAGAACTAAAAATTTAGGTGGTGAAATTTTATTAAAAATATTTTAAATTTACAAAAAATGTCGCGCATAGGAAAATTACCAATTTCAATTCCAGAAACTATAAAAGTTTCTCTTAACAACAACGAGGTTATCTTGGAATCTGGAATAGTTAAAAAAAATTATAAAGTTAGTCTTGGAATTAATATTGAATACAAGGATAAGCAAATCAAGCTAACAGCAAAAGAAAATAACACAAACGTTTCGGCTCAGATCGGAATGGATAGAAGTAATCTTAAAAATATAGTTCAAGGAATGCAAACTCCTTTTAAAATAATTTTAGAAATAAACGGAGTCGGATATAAAGCTTCAGTGGACAAGGGTGTCCTATTTATGACTTTGGGATACAGTCATGAAATATGTTACACTCTTCCAGTTGGAGTTGAGGCAATTTTTGAAAAACCAAATCTAATTACCATATCCGGAAGTGATAAGGTTTTAGTTGGTCAAGTTGCATCCGAAGTTATTGGTTTTAGACCACCTGAGCCATACAAAGGTAAGGGTGTTAAAGTTTTTGGCAAGAAAATCTTGCGAAAAGAAGGCAAGAAAAAATAAATAATTGTAATTATCACACTTTATGTTAACAAGTTATCAAAGAAGAAAAGTTAGAGTTAGAAATAATGTTAAAAAAAATAACAAATCTAACAGACCTAGAATGGTTGTAAACAGAACAAATAAAAATATCTATGCTCAAATCGTGAGCATAGATGGCAATGTTTTGGTGCAGTCATCAAGCATTTTGTTTGATGAAAAAATTAGTGGTGTAAAAAAAGCACAAATTGTTGGAAAAAATATTGCAGAACTTTGTAAAAAAGTTGATATTGACAGCATAGTATTTGACAAGGGTGCTTATAATTACAACGGTCGCGTTAAAGCTTTAGCTGATGCGTGCCGCGAATTTGGATTAAAATTTTAATTAATTATTGACGAGATGACAAAGCAAAAAAATCAAAAAGAAAAAGTTTCTCAAGAAATCATAGAGAGATTAATAGCAGTTAACAGAGTTTCAAAAACTGTGAAAGGTGGCAAAAATATGTCATTCTCTGTTTTGGTTGTTGTTGGTGATAAAAATGGAAAAGTTGGCTTTGGTAAAGGAAATGCAACTGAAGTGTCGGATGCTAAAAACAAAGCTTTTGAAGCCGCAAAGAGATCCATGATAAAAGTTTCCTTAAAAGAAGGACGCACCGTTCATCACGATATATTTGCCCGTTACTGTTCTGCTAAAGTATATCTTAGATCAGCTCCGATTGGAACGGGTGTTATTGCTGGCGGACCAATGCGTGCGATATTTGAATGTGCAGGAATTAGTGATGTTGTTGCTAAATCGGTTGGTACATCTAACCCATATAACATGATTGGAGCAACTTTTTTAGCTCTAAAAAATCTAGTGTCTCCAAAATTAATTGCAGAAAGAAGATCTAAAGAAATTTCTGAAATTGTTAAAAGAAGAAACCTAGCTTTAAATAATGTTTCTGATAATAAAAATGATTAAATAATCGGTATGAAAATTGAAAACTATTTAAACAAAAAAATTAAAATTACCCAAGTTAAGGGTGGTTCAAAATTGAATGCGAGACAAAAAGGAAGTCTTGTTGGTCTTGGACTTAGAGGAATAGGCTCTTCTTCGGAAGTTACAGCCGATAATTCAATTCTGGGAATGATCAGAAAAATATATCACGTTATTAAAATTTCATAATTTATTACAAATATGTCGTTATCATTACAAAGTCTTCCAAAAATAAAAAGAAATTCCAAAATTAGAGTTGGAAGAGGTATTGGATCTAGCAAAGGAAAAACATCAGGAAGAGGTGTTAAAGGTCAAAAAGCAAGAGCTGGACATCATTCCGTAAAAGGTTTTGAAGGTGGCCAAACTCCCGTTCACATGAGGTTGCCAAAAAGAGGTTTTGTCAACAATCTTAGAAAAGAAATCGAGGTTATTAATATAAGAGATCTAGTTAATTTAATTGAAAGCAAAAAATTAAACTTACAATCAGAAATAACCAAAGAACATCTTGAAAACTTTGGATTAATAAGAAATAAAAAATCTGTGGTAAAACTTATTATGGGAAAATCTAAAATAGATTTACAATTTAAAGTTTTGGTTGATAAATATTCCAAGAACGCACAAAGATTTTCGTAGAAAATGAAGCAAGAATCAAGCTTAACAGATCTAAAAAAGAGAATTTTATTTACAATTTTCATTTTAATTGTATATAGATTCGGAACCTTTGTCCCAATTCCAGGAATTGATACGAAAGTACTTGAAAAAATATTTTCTGGAACCGCATCAAATATTTTTGGTATGATAAATCTTTTTTCAGGCGGCGCACTTGAAAGAATGAGTATTTTTGCTCTTAATATAATGCCATACATAACTGCATCGATTGTTATGCAATTGTTAACCTCAATGCATTCGGGCTTAGAAGCTTTAAAAAAAGAAGGTGAATTCGGTAGAAGTAAAATTAACCAATATACGCGTTATCTTACAATTTTTTTAGCTCTATTTCAATCCTTTGGAGTTTATTACGCTCTTTCAAATTCAGAAAATAATGCATTTATTTCCGATTCAAATATATTTCTATGGACGACTGTTGTTAGTCTGGTCGGTGGAACCATAATGTTAATGTGGTTTGGTGAAAAAATTTCAGCATCAGGAATAGGAAATGGAATATCATTAATAATATTTGTTGGGATTGTTTCATCGTTGCCCTCAACAATAATTGAAATGTTTGATCTACTTAAAACCGGAGTTTATAGTTTTTTCACAATTTTAGCTTTTTTTGTAATTTTTTCATTGGCAATAATAATAGTTTGCTTTATTGAAAAAACTCACAGAAAAATAAAAATACAATATCCCAATGCCTCAATGATGAAGAGTGCCGGCATGTCAGACTCATCGTTCTTGCCATTAAAAATAAATATTTCTGGAGTTATTCCTCCAATTTTTGCCAGCTCAGTATTGATGTTTCCAGTTGCGATAGTGCAGATAGCAGAAGTCGATGGAAATGCTTTATTATCAATGTTGCAAAGGGGAGGAGCGTTATATGTTTTTCTATTTTCATTTTTAATATTATTTTTCTCATATTTTTATTCTTCAATAATTTTTAATACTCAAGACGTCGCTAATAATTTAAAGAAAAGTAACTGTTTTATTCTTGGAGTTCGCCCGGGAAAAGCCACTTCAGATCATTTAGATAAAATAATTTCTCGATTAACATTGCTGGGTGCAATATATTTAATAATCATATGTGTAATTCCAGAAACAATAATTGCTAGAACTTCTATCCCACTTCACATCGGAGGAACGGGAATTCTTATTATGGTTAATGTCGTAATGGATTTAATTAATCAAATCCAATCACATATGTTCGCTGGAAAATATGGTTCAGGAACTGGTAAGAAAAAAAGAATTAAGATAAGAGGATGAATATAATTTTTTTGGGAGCCCCAGGCTCCGGAAAGGGAACGCAGGCATCGTTGTTATCCGTTAATCTTTCTATAGAATCTATTTCGACCGGAGATTTATTAAGAAAAGAGGTTGAAAAAAAGAGTAAAATAGGAATTTTAGCAAAATCACAAATGGAATCAGGGGCTCTTGTTTCTGATGAAGTAGTGATAAATATTATTAAAGAAAAAATTACAACAAAGAGTTGTGAAAAAGGATTTATTTTAGATGGATTTCCAAGAAATATAAATCAAGCTTTAAAGCTTGAAGAAATGCTTGAAAATTGTAATAAAAAAATTGACAAAGTATTTAATTTTGAAATAGAAGAAGATGTTTTGATCAAAAGAATAGCTGGACGCTACACTTGTAAAAAATGTGGTGCCGTTTATAATCGTTACTTTAAGCCAACTTCAAAAGATGGCGAATGTGACAATTGTGGCTCTAATGAGCTAGAGAATAGAATCGATGATAATGAAGAGACAGTTAAAAATCGTCTTAAAGTTTACAAAGAATCTAGTTTCCCACTTATTGAGCATTACAAAAAAAAACACTTGCTTGTTTCGATAGATGCTTTAAAAATATCTACCTTGGTTTTTGAGGAACTGAAGTCGAACATTAATAATTAACTTAATTGAGGACATAACATTGGCTAGAATCGCTGGTATAAATATTCCTAAGGAAAAGCGTTTTGTAATTGCTTTGACCTACGTATATGGAATAGGAACAACAACTGCAGAAAAAATTTGCAATAAATTAAAAATAAATCTAAGTCTTAGAACTAATCAAGTAAGTGAAGAAAAGCTTGCTCAAGTTAGATCTCTTCTGGAAAAAGAATTTCCAGTTTTAGAGGGCGACCTTAGAAGAAAAATTTCTTCTGATATTAAGAGGCTTATAGACATAGGTTGTTATCGTGGAATAAGACATGTTAAGAAATTGCCGGTTAGAGGTCAAAGAACTCATACTAACGCCAAAACTCGAAAGGGTCGTGGAGTTGCGATTGCAAATAAAAAGAAAGCAGTAAAATAATCTGAATCAAAAAATTTAATATGACTGAAACAAAAAGCGATATTGCGACAAAAGAAAAAAAATCTAAAGGCGCATCAAAAAAGAAAAAAAATATTGTTAGTGGTGTAATTCACGTATATGCAAGCTTTAATAATACCATAATTTCTATTTCTGAAAATAATGGAAATATCATATGTTGGTCTTCAGCTGGTAAGCACGGATTTAAAGGCTCCAGAAAAGCTACTCCATATGCCGCTCAAGTTGCAACTCAACATGCAGTTAATATTGCAAAAGAGTGTGGATTGCAAAATGCGGTTGTGGAAATTAGAGGTCCAGGTGTTGGTCGCGAAGCTTCGTTAAGAGCTATTCAGGTCTCAGGAATAGTAGTTTCATCAATTAAAGATATAACTTACCTTCCTCACAATGGCTGTCGTCCAGCAAAAAGAAGAAGAGTTTAGTAAATATATATTAAAATAATTATAATCAATTTATAAAAATATGGCAATTTTAAAAGAAAACTGGAGTACACTTACCAAACCAACTTCAATTGTGTTAAAAGAGGGTTATAATAATTTAACAAAATCCGTTATTGTTATGGAGCCTTTTGCAAGAGGTTATGGTAATACTTTGGGTAATTCACTAAGAAGAGTTTTGCTTTCCTCAATTAATGGTTTTGCTGTTACATCGGTTAAAATAGATGGTGTGATGCATGAATATGCAACAATCGACGGAATCAAAGAAGATGTTCTTGATATAATAATGAACCTTAAGGGTTTGGCAATCACAAAAAGTGATCCATCTCCATCGATTTTAAAGCTTTCCGTTAATAAGCCAGGTCAAGTTTATGCTGGATCAATAGATTTACCAAGTGGTGTTGATATTTTAAATAAAGATCATTTAATTTGTACACTAAGTAAAGGTGCAAAAATTGATATGACAATTGTTGTTGAATATGGCAGAGGATATTGTGCTCCAGATGCTGAGAAAAAAATCGACAATTCAATCGGATCTATAAAAGTTGATTCAGTTTTTAGTCCAGTTAAAAAAGTATCTTATAAAGTTGAGAATGCTCGCGTTGGACAAATTACCGATTTCGATAAACTTATAATCGAAATTGACACTAACGGCACCATCACCCCACAAGATTCTCTAGCGATTGCGGCAAAAATTTTACAAGATCAATTGCAAAATTTCATTAATTTTGATGTTTCTAAAATTGATGCTCCGGTTGAAAAAGAAATTGTTATTGAGCCAGAATTTAACAAAAATTTACTCAAAACAATTGAAGAGCTTGAGCTTTCGGTGAGATCTTATAACTGCCTTAAAAATGAAAACATTATTTATGTTGGAGATTTAGTTATAAAAACCGAAATTGAAATGTTAAAAACTGCAAATTTTGGCAGAAAATCTTTGAATGAATTGAAGGATAATCTTAAATCCATGAGTTTATCTTTTGGTATGAAGCTTACAAATTGGCCTCCGAAAAATATCGAAGAACTTTTGAAAATAAAAAATAAAGAATTTTAATTTTATTATAACTAAATTATGAAGCACGGAATAAAAGGTAGAAAATTAAATAGAAACAGCTCTCACAGAAAAGCTCTTTTAAAAAATTTATCGATTGCATTGATCACACATGAAGGCATTAAAACTACGCTTCCAAAAGCAAAAGAATTGAAGCCTTTCATTGAAAAAGTAATTAATCTTTCAAAGAAAGATAGTCTTGCCAATAGAAGGATTGCTCAATCGATTATAGGTAATCAAGAAACGGTTGCCAAGCTTTTTAAAGAAATCGGACCGAGAGTTCTATCGAGAAACGGCGGATATACCAGAATCCTAAAATATGGTTTTAGGGCTGGAGATAAAGCTCCTATGGCGTATATGGAATTAGTCGACCGTATTCAAGTCGAAGAAAAAGCTGAACAAATTGCAAAATCATAAATTAATAAAAATATGAAAAATATCATTTTAGATTTCAATAAAGTCCAAGTAGAAAAAATCAAAGAATCTATGGGATTTAAAATTCCCAAGTTCAAAGTGGGCGATACTTTGAGCGTTAAATATAAAATCACCGAAGGTGATAGCACTAGGATTCAAGCCTTTAATGGGGTTGTTATTGCAAGAACAAAAAGTAACGATAACTATAACGCGACATTTACCGTTAGAAAAATTAGTTCGGGAATAGGAGTTGAAAGAAAGTATAATTTATATTCTCCATTGATAGCTGGAATTGAAATTTTAAAACAAGGCGATGTTAGAAGAGCTAAACTTTATTATTTAAGAAATTTAACCGGTAAAGCCTCTAGAATCAAAGAAAAATTTGATTTTATAGACTCTACAAATACCAAAAATGAATCAATAAACTAATCCGTGTTTTTCAAAATAAATAATATTAAAACAAGTTTATTATTTATTTTGATAATTCTACAATCCTGTGTTAACGGCGATTACTTCAAATACGGTAAAGTAACCTTTCACGCCACATCTGATCGTAATTTTTTTGTGTTCACTGTCGATGATAGTTTTTACAAAAAATATAAAAATTCTGCAAATAACAAAACTCATCCAAGATTGAGTGATGAAGAGTTTAAAATGTTAAAAACTCTTCTCAAAGATAAAAAATATTGCTTAGAAAATTCAATAAATCCACAATTTGAAATTATATCTAGACAAGAAAAAATATTTGATGCAACCTTTCCTAAGCTTATTGCCGAGAACTACAATGCCAAGCCTCTAACGCCAGTTTCATATTATGGCAAATGCTTAAAATAATCTAGAATATTTCCACTTGAAAATTTTAAATTAGCAAAATATTTTTACTTTAAAAGTAAAAAAACATCTCAATCAGAAATTGTACCTGAAACCTAAATTTATTTAATGAATTTAATAATTCTAAAAGAATTTTTTGTATTATTTTTTAGTTAAATTTTTAAATAATAGCATCCACGAAATGATAAATAAAATTTTAAAAACAAAGTGTTGGATTGGCTTTAATCTCCAATAAGAGCTATTTTTAATTAAAGTTTTTAAACCATTAAAAAGATCCAAGGGGGAGTAAAAGATATTACAAAATTTCCCCCAACTTTATATTTTTTTTATCGGAGGAATCCAGCCCTGATAAGTTTTATTATTTGCGTTGCCAATTTCCTTCAATTTTGAATTTTTATAATGAAATTTATGATAGTTTTTAAACCTAATAAACATATTACTGAATTCGATGCATCACAAATTCCTCCAAATGTTGAAGTTGTTGATTTTTCTTATTGCGGAAAATTAAAAACAATAAAAAATTCATTTCCCGATACAATTAAAGAAATTGATTTTAGTTGGTGCAGATCTTTAGAAGAATTTCCGGCATTTCCTTCGCAAATACAAAAAATTAACTTAGAAAATTGCAGGGCTTTGAAAGAAATTAAAAATCCTCTTCCTTCAGAATTAACAACGCTTATTTTTTCTGGTTGCCTTAAATTAGAAAGGGTGCCCCCGCTTCCTTCGAAGCTAACCTTTCTGAATTTTTCTGGTTGTGGATCTATAAAAGAAGTATCTTCAATTCCGCGGGGAATAACTGTGCTTGATTTTTCTAGTTGCAAATCCTTAGAAAGAATATTAGATTTTCCAGATGAACTAACCGTTCTTAATTTTTTTAATTGCTCAAGATTAAAAACACTAGCAGTTTTTCCTCCAAAACTTACTTCGCTTCATTTACATCATTTTAAGGGTAAAATCGATAGACTCCCCCCTCTACTTACTAGCTTGATATTTTCAGGTCACACATGCAAACAATTACCATTTACAATACCTGCGGGAATTAAAGAGCTTGATTTTAAACGTTGCAAATCGTTAACAAAATTGCCAGATTTCTTACCCGAAGAACTTGAAAAACTTGATCTTGAATTTTGTGAGTCGTTAACAGAATTGCCAAATATTCTTCCCAAAAAATTAACTGAAATTAATCTTGATTTTTGTACAAAATTAACAACCTTACCCAGATCTCTGTTACACCTAGATAACTTAAAACTACTTAATCTTACAGATTGCAAAAATCTTTCTGAGGAAAATGTTAATTTACTCAGGGAGCTTGAAAGAAAACATGTCGATGCCGGAAATACTAGATTTCGAATAATTTGGCCAGATCATTTTGCAACTAAAAAACTTTCTTTGAATCATGAAATGTTAGAAGAAGCTTACCGAGAGTTAATTAGAAATAATGGAGGTCAGCTAATTTATTCGGATCGATCAACTTTGAATTTATTAAAACGCTTTACGACTGAAAATCTTGATCAACGATATAATCAATTAGTTATCATGGATCAGGCTAATGAAGTTGTTAAGGTAATTAAAGATCAACCTTATTTACTAGATGTTTTAGAAAATATTTCGAAACATTATTTAGTAGCATGCGTCAATCAGCCAGTGATGGGTTTTGTAAAGACCGCTATTTTAACTGATTTTGCTGTTGAACAAGATATTTCTGCAAAGCTTAATATTGCTAAAAGAATGGCTATAATTGCTGCAATTGAACAAGAAATACTCAGTCTGAAAAGTCAATCTGGTGATGTGATTGGTGGAGGAGTCCAAATTGAACTTGGTAACGCGATGTTAAGAGAAATTTACAATCAAAATAAACACATAATAGAAGATCAAACTGGAGGAGCGTGGAAGGGAATTTCCAAAGGAATAACTTATGAAGGAGCAATTAGAGGATTTTTAACTGAAGAAAATATAGCAAAAGTGTGGCAGAAAGTTGATGGGACTTTGAAGAATTTGAGTGATATAAATAAAGCTCGTGAATATGTTGCGGAAGCTTCTTTAAATGGCACTCACAAAGATTTTGCTATGATCCTTGTGGGCAAGGAGGGATTTGATGAGAGGCAAAAAGAATTAAAATCTTTAAAAGCACAATATTTAGAAATAGAAGATTCTTCATCATCGAGTGCCGTTGAAATTTTTAATAAAATTCAAATAATTGAAAAGGGTGAAAATCTAAGAGAGAAAGTGGATAGCAAAATAAGAGAATTATTGCATGAGTCGGGTGCAGATAGGGGAAAAAGGCAAAAAACAGAAGAAGCCCCTGGAGCAAGTCCTAGAGAATCATCGATTTCAGCTTATGAAAGAGGGTCAAGATAATTAATATCTTATCTAAAACCATTCACTAAATTTTTAAAAATTTAAGTGTTTATAATCTAGATATTCAAATATTCAAATTGTTTTTGGTAAAAATCAATAATGCTATTTTTAATTTCTTCACTCGCTTCTAAAAAATAATTTTCGGAATGTTTTTGTGATTCGCTAAAGCTTCCGCTCATATTTATTTTAGCGCGGAAATCTGCCGAGCCGGCAAGCCCAGAGCTATACCAGCCAATATGTTTTTTTGCCAAAGAAATTCCAACTTGTGCTCCATAATGTTCAATCATTTGCGTAAAATGTTCTAAAACGATTTTTTTTTGCTCAAGCAAAGATGGAGTTTCGATAATTTTTTTACCGCTTAATTGTGCCGAAATTTGGGCGATAAGCCAAGGCTTGCCGTAACAAGCGCGACCAATCATAACGCCGTTGGCCCCCGAAAAATTCAAAGCAAGTTTGGCATCTTCGGCATTTCTAATATCGCCATTAGCGATTACGGGAATTTCAACGGCATTTTTAACTTTTGAAATTTCGTGCCAATTGGCTTTGCCATTATACATTTGGCACCTTGTGCGTCCATGAACCGTGAGCATTTTTATCCCAACATCTTGAGCTTTTTTTGCCAAACTCGGCGCATTTAAATTTTCTGAATTCCAGCCCAAACGCATTTTCATCGTCACCGGAATTTTTACTGCTTTGACTACGGCCTCCATAATCCGCGTCGCCAATTCTTCATCCTTCATCAAGGCGCTTCCGGCAAAACCATTAACAACTTTTTTAACGGGGCAACCAAAATTTATATCAATAATATCGGCACCCATTTCTTCGTTAAGCCTTGCCGCCTCTGCCATGACATCGGGTTCGCATCCCGCCAATTGGACCGACATTGGATATTGTGAATCATCTTTTTGACATTTTTTTAACGACTCGCGAGTTTGTAAAATCATGGCGCGCGAGGCGATCATTTCCGAAATCACCAATGGCGCTCCGAAACCTTTTACCAATTTTCGAAAAGGCAAATCAGTCACGCCCGACATCGGCGCTAACAGCACATTCTCTTGTAATTCAATATTGGCAATTTTTATCATTTTGGTTTTGCTAGTTTTTAAGAGATTTGGATTTTATTAAAAAAATAATTGATTGCAACTTTTGTTTATTTGGGATATTTTTAAAAATAAAAATCAATAAATATGTCCGAAAATTTTGAACAAAAATCATTAAAAATTCATCTGGCGCAAATTAATTTTGTGGTCGGGGATCTTGACGGGAATTTTGAAAAAATAATCAAACAATATGAGGTCGCGAATCAACAGAAATGCGATTTGGCGGTGTTTTCGGAAATGGCAATTTGTGGTTATCCTTGCGAAGATTTGTGGCTCAAAGAGCATTTTATCAAAAAATGCCAAGAAAAAATTTTAGAAATTACTTTAAAAACTAAAGATAAAAATTGTGCAATTTTGTTTGGTGCACCGATTTATGAAGCCGAAAGAAAGAAAAAAGTTTTGCGCAATTCGGCGCTTTTAATTGAAAATGGTGAAGTTAAAAATGTTATAAATAAAAAAACTTTGCCAAATTATGGCGTATTCGATGAGAATAGATATTTCAAGGCTTCGCAATATATTTCAAATATTGAATTCCGTGGTTTTGACGTAGTGTTTTTAATCTGTGAAGATTTGTGGGATGAAAGAAATTTATTTTTACTTTCCGAGCAAGTTTTTGATTTAATTATTTCAATCAACGCTTCGCCTTTTGAAAAAAATAAAAACCAACAAAGATCAATAATCGCTGAGAAATATTCGCAAAACCTAAAAAAACCATTGATTTATGTTAATCAAATTGGCGGGCAAGATAGTTTGCTTTTTGATGGGGCAAGTTTTGTCTTAGATAATCAAGGTTCTACGGCATTACAAATGGCAAATTTTA
>CAXNDB010000003.1:0-13050 GCA_964201025.1 Rickettsiales bacterium UBA1997
CGTGCTAACGCAACGACGGGATTATTATGTCGTGCTAACGCAACGACGGGATTATTATGTCGTGCTAACGCAACGACGGGTGTCATGCCGAGGGCACCAAAATTTTGCTAATTTTTGTTTTTTAATTTTTCATATTTTAAAAGGCAAAAAATTTTTTTTTCATAAAATTTAATTTTTTTGTTTACAATTAAAATAAATTTTCTAACTTGCGCCACTCTTTTTATATTTTTTTATAGACATTCTTTTCAAAAATTGTTTAAATTTTTGTTTTTATTATTAATTTTTTACCCATAAAAAGAAATGGAACCAGAACAGGAATACGATCGAAGATCCTCTTCAAATTCAAAAATTCACTATTTGCATTCTGCGGATAAAAAATCCTCAAAATCGATTAAGAATTCATCGATAAAATCCAAAAGTTTAAACCAAGAAGAGACTTCTGGTTCTAATCTTATTGCCGTTAATGATTTTATAAAAAATTCTTTGCCATCAACTCCGGTTTATTGCCTTCGTCCTGCAATAATAAAAAAAGCGGTTGATTTTTTTGTAGAGAATTTTGAATCGTCAAAAAATTCAACAGAAATTTTATATTCGGTAAAAAGCAATCCGGATCGTCAAGTTTTGTCGCATTTATTTGCATCGGGAATTAAACATTTTGATGTGGCTTCAATCGTTGAAGTAAAGCTTATTAACGAGCTTTTTGGCGATAAAGTAAAAATGTATTTCATGCATCCGATTAAATCTCGTGAATCAATCAAAGAAGCATATTTTGATTTTGGAATTAGAGATTTCTCATTGGATTCTTTTGACGAATTGCACAAAATTTTAGATGCAACCGACAGCGCTAAAGACTTAGGGCTTCATGTGCGTTTGTCGATTCCAAATTCGCATTCAGCAATTGATTTATCTGGAAAATTTGGAATTCTTCCTTCCGAATCAGTCGGCTTATTAAGAAAAGTTCGTGCTTCCGCTTCGAGACTTGGAATTTGTTTCCATGTCGGTTCTCAATGCATGGATCCAGTTGAATATAGAAACGCTATCATGATAACCAAAGAAGTTGTTGAGAATGCTAAAGTTAGTCTTGATGTTCTCGATGTTGGCGGTGGTTTTCCATCAATTTATCCGGGCATGACTCCGCCAAATCTTCAAAGTTATTTTGATGAAATTTTTGATTCAATTAATCAGCTAAATTTAAACGGTAAATGTAAAATTTGGTGCGAACCAGGAAGAGCTTTGGTGGCGGAAGCCGGATCTTTGGTAGTTAGAGTTGAAGGGCGTAAAAATAATATGCTTTACATCAATGATGGAACTTATGGTGGCTTATTTGACGCGGGTTATCCGGGTTTTATTTATCACACTAAAGCTATTCGTGTTGCCAAAAAATCGGCACTTTCTTCGCAAAAAGATGCTTTCGGATTTTATGGTCCAACTTGCGATTCGCTTGATACCATGAAGGGTCCATTTTATTTGCCAGAAAATATTGGCGAAGGAGATTATATTGAAATTGGTCAACTTGGTGCTTATTCTAGAAGCATTCGAACCGAGTTTAATGGTTTCAATAAAAACATTCAAATTGAAGTTAAGGACGAGCCTTTGGAATCGATGTATTTGACTTCAACTTCCCAAGAATCATCAAACAAATTTAAATTTTAATTCGCCATGACCGCTAAAAAAGTTACCAAAAAAGATTTACTAAAAAGACAAATTAAACATATCGACATTACTTCTTTTGATTCTCGTCCAATCATTAAACAAATGGACGACATGTCCTTTACTTCTAGAGATTTGGCTCGTGCTACCGAAATTTTTAACATGATGTTGGCGGATAAATCTTGTTCAAATATTTTAACTTTAGCGGGCTCAACTTCGGCTGGCGGTTGCATGAAGCTTTATGCCGACATGATTAAATATAACATGATTGACGCCATCGTTGCTACGGGAGCTTCGATTGTTGATATGGATTTTTTTGAAGCGCTTGGATTCAAGCATTATCAAGGAACGCCCTTTATCGATGATAAATTTTTACGCGATAATTATATCGATAGAATTTACGATACTTACATCGATGAACAAGATTTACAAAAATGTGATAATGCTATTTTTGAAATCGCTAATTCATTGAAGGCAAAACCTTATTCTTCGCGTGAATTTATTGCCGAAATGGGAAAATATTTGCAAAAAAATGCTAAGAAAAAAGATTCGCTAATTCAATTAGCTTATGAAAACAATGTGCCGATTTTTTGTCCAGCCTTTACTGACTCTTCGGCTGGATTCGGCTTGGTTTTGCATCAAGTTAAAAATCCAAAAGCCCATCTTACGATTGATTCAATTCGTGATTTCCGCGAACTTACCGATATTAAAATTAAAGCCGGAACCACGGGATTGTTGATGATTGGTGGAGGTGTGCCAAAAAATTTCGTGCAAGATACGGTGGTTTGTGCCGAAATTTTGGGTAAAGAAGTTGATATGCACAAATATGCGATTCAAATTACTGTTGCCGATCAAAGAGACGGAGCTTGTTCTTCTTCAACTTTGAAAGAAGCTTGTTCTTGGGGCAAGGTTGATACCGCTTACGAGCAAATGGTTTACGCCGAAGCTACTTCAGTAATTCCCTTATTAGCATCTAGCGCTTATCATGAAGGCAATTGGAAAAAAAGAAAAAGAAGAAATTTTAGCAAATTATTTGACTAGAATTATAAAATAAAATTTCTATTCTTGATAAAATAATCAATGTCATTTTAGTCAAATTATTTGAGCGGATTGAGAAAATTATTTTATCAAAATAAAATTTTATATCACGCTTCGACTATTAATATAATTGCAACCAATGCTGTTTTTTTATTATCATGCTTGAACAAAAATCAATTACAAAAATCATTTTACTTTATCTTTTTGTAATCTTTTTGACGATTATAAATCTTTCCAATATAAAAATTTCTGGATTTGCCGATATAATGCCTCTTCTTGATTTGATGGCAATTTTTTATTTTACCGTTTTTAAAGATAGATTTAGTTTGTGGTTTGTTTTTATTATAGGAATTTGGGGCGATGCCTTGAATGGCAATGTTTTGGGACTTACATCTTTATGTTATATAATACTAATTAGGCTCTTCATGTTGTTTAATAATAGAATTTTAGTTCGTGAAAATTTTATACAAATTTGGCAACAATTTGTGGCATTTTGTTTTTTATTTTTGTTTATGAAATGGACAATATTTGTAATCGTAAATGCTAAGCCAATAGCGATTGGTTCGCTTTTAATGCAATTGATTTTATCATCTTTTTGTTATGTTTTAATGCACATGCTTTTTGATTATCTGAGCGCAAAATTATTGGGAGAATAAAATGCTCCGCGATATTAGAAAAAACAAGATTTTCAATCGAAGAGCGATGATACTCGGAATGGCACAATCCAGTTTGGCAAGCTTGCTGATAATGCGTCTCGGATATTTGCAAATTTGGAAACATGATGAATATAAAAACCAATCCGATATAAATCGGATCAAGCCTTTAATTAATCCATCTGGTCGTGGAACTATTTTTGATAGATACGGCCTTCCGCTTACGCGCAATGAAAGCAATTTTCGTCTTTTGATTTATCTTGATAAAAAGAGAAATGTTGAAGAAGCAATTGAGAAAATTGTTAAAATTCTTGGCAGTAGCGAAGAAGATAAAAAAATGTTTTATGCCAAAATAAAAAATGCTAAAAGAAAAAATGTTATTTCTTTAATCGACAATCTCGGTTGGGATGATTTGGCGCGAATCGAAACCAGTTTTCACAAGCTTCCAGGCGTTTCGATCGAAAGCGGAATTATTAGAAAATATCCTTACCCTTATGAGACTGCACATTTCCTAGGCTATGTTTCTTTGCCGGCTGAAAAAGAAATCGAAGAAAATGAGCAAAATTTATTCATGCATCCAGATTTTAGAGTCGGAAAATCGGGAATTGAAAAAACATTTGATGCGGCACTTAGGGGGAAATATGGCGTTAAATATGTTGAAGTTAACGTTCATGAGGTTCCGCTCCGAACTCTTTCGGTAAAGCAACCAATCGATGGCTCAAGAATTAATCTTACCATAGATTTCGGTTTACAAAAATTTGTTACGGAAAGAATAAAAAATGATGTTGCTTCAGTGGTGGTGATGGATGTTAAAACCGGCGAAATTCTCAGCTACGTGTCTTCGCCATCATTCGATGCCAATAATTTTGTCGAAGGAATTTCTAAAGATTATTGGAAACAGCTGAATGAAGATCCGAAAAAACCTTTAAATAACAAGCCGATTTCGGCGCTTTATCCGCCGGGTTCAACATTTAAATTAATGGTGGCGCTTGGTGCTCTAGAGGCGGGATACAATCCTTCAAACAGAGTTTATTGCAATGGCTCATATCAATTGGGTAAAAGAACTTTTCATTGCTGGCAAGAAAAAGGGCATGGCTCCCTTGATTTAGTTGGTGCCATAATGAATTCTTGCAATGTTTACTTTTATACTCTTGCCAATCAAATTGGTTATGAAAAATTTACCGAAATGTCAAAAAGATTTGGTTTTGGCGAAAAATTTGACATAAGTTTATACGGAGCCAAATCAGGAATGGTGCCATCTGATGAATGGAAGCGTAAAGTATTTAATCAACCTTGGGTTAAGGGCGATACTTTAAATACCGCAATCGGTCAAGGTAATGTTTTGTCAACGCCTTTGCAACTCGCGGTTGTAGTTGCACGAATCGCTAATGGCGGAGTTCCAATCAAGCCATATTTAGTTCGTAATAGTAATATTTTCAAACAATATGACGCTTTAAAAAATGATCCAATTGTTGATCGTAATTTTTTAAAATTAGTTCAAGAGGGCATGAGAAAAGTTGTTAATGAACCGGGTGGAACGGCTTACGGCAAAAAAATATTAACCCCAGGTTTTGAAATGGCCGGAAAAACCGGAACTTCGCAAGTAATTTCTAAAAGAGAAAAAGAAATGACAAAAGCTGAAAGCGAAAATAATGCCAATCACGCCATATTTATTGGATATGCTCCTGTTCATGATCCAAAATATGCAATTTCTGTTGTTGTTGAGCATGGCAAGAGTGGCTCAATGGTTGCGGCACCAATCGCCAAGGATGTTCTTACTGAAGTACAGGGTTTAAATAAAATATTCAAAAAAAATAATGATATTTCATAAATGATTATAAAAATTCCTTTATCAAATTTAAAATTTAGAATCGAATTATGGGAGGTAAAAGCGAGTTTTAGGCTTTTATTAAGAAAATTAGCTTATAGTTTTTTTGCACAAAAAGTCATAACTTTCTTGATATATTCATATTTGTTATTTGTTTATAAAACTAGCACTAAAAAATTTATTGGTTTTAAAGAAATTTCTAAAATAATAAATGATAAAAAGCCTATTATTTTTGATTTTTGGCATAATCGCTTAATAATGATGCCGTTATTCGCCCGTAGGGTTAAGAAGCAATTTAATTATCATAATTTGATGACATTAGCTTCAAAACATGGCGATGGAAAATTTGTGGGTATGGTGATGGAAAAATTTGGTTTGATTTCAATTTTAGGATCAACAAAAGATGGCAGAAAGGCTTCTCGTGGTATTGATTATTCAAATATGAGAAAAATTATCGAGGGTTTGAAAAAAGGTTATTCTTTGGGCATCACTCCCGATGGCCCAAGAGGTCCTAACCAACAAATTAACGGCGAATTGATTAATATCGCACGTCTTACGAAATCACACATTATTGCCGTATCTTATTCCTCGTCGAATTTTAAGATTATTAAAAAAAGTTGGGATAAATTTAAAATTCCTTTGCCATTTTCTAGATTATGTTTCGTAGTTGATGAAATTTATTTTGAGGTAGAAAAAAATTTTGAGGACGATAAAGATTTTTTAAAACAAAAAAAAGCTATCACCGAGCGCTTAAATTTTGTGCAAAAAAAAGCTGATGAATTTTTAAATAAAAATTACGATTAAATAAAAACTCAAAATTCATCGCAAGTTTTTTCGCACCTAAAATTTACCGTAAACTCAAAAAAAGTTTCAGGCTGTAGCTGGAGTCCGTTGACGTTGCGAGTATGTTTCAAATTTGAGCGTTATAAAAAATTCATTCGCATCATTTATTCGTGGCTCGCAAATAACGGGATCAGGAACGAAGTGACGCAATCCCAGTCGCAAGTCGTCTTCGAAATCAAAATGAAATTTTGATTGAGAAAAGCGACGAAGCGTTATAAAAAATTCGGTCGCATCATTTAAGATTGAAAGCGGTATTTATTAGAATCGAGGCAATGGCCTGACAAGCTATCCCCTCTTCTCTTCCAATAAATCCAAGCTTTTCGGTTGTAGTGGCTTTAATATTAATTCTTTGCGAAGAAACTCCTAAAATTGCAGAAAGCTCTTCTTTCATTTTATTTTTATATTTTAAAATTTTTGGCCTTTCACAAATTATTGTTAAGTCAATATTTAAAATTGAAGCGCTAGATTTTTGAATAATTCCATAAACTTTTTTGAGCATTTCGCGTGAATCACAATTTTTCCATTTTTGTTCGCTTGGCGGAAAATGTTCGCCAATATCTCCCTGACCAATCGCTCCTAGAAGTGCATCAATTAAGGCGTGAATGCCAACGTCGCCATCGGAATGAGCCAATATTTTTTTATCAAATTCAATTTCAGTTCCGCATAAGCGAATAAAATTATCTTCATCATTTTCAATTTTACGAAAACCGTGAACATCAAAACCGATGCCACATCTAGTTTCTTCACGATAATCATCGATTAAAAACGGAATCATGTGCTTGGCGCGATCATAATCTTCTTCGGTGGTAATTTTAAAATTATTTTGCGATCCGGGAACAATGGCTACCGGGATTCCGGCATATTCATTCAAGGCTGAATCATCGGTAAAATTTAAATCTTTAAAAGCGATATGCGAGTTTAAAATATCTTGATATAAAAATCCTTGGGGAGTTTGCGCGCGCCACAAGTTTTCGCGCTCTAAGGTCCATTCAATTTTGCCATCGCCAATTTTTTTAATGGTATCTTCAACGGCGATTGCGGGAATAACGGCGGGATGGCTTTCGAGTTTTTCTAAAATTCCGTTGATTATTCTCTTAGAAACAAAAGGGCGAACGCCATCGTGAATCAAGACTTTGTTGGGTTTATAATCAATTAATTCTTCGAGTCCAATGCGAATTGAAGATTGTCTCGTTTCGCCACCAAAAACTGGATTGAGTAAATCCAAACCGATGGTTGATTGTTCATAAAGTTCAACATCATCGGGATGAATAACGCATAAAACATCAGAAACTTGCGGATGATTTAAAAATGCTAAAATTGAATGTCGAAGCATTGGTATTCCTGCGAGCGGAAGATATTGTTTTGGAATTCCTTCGCCTCGATTGAAGCGATTTCCTCTTCCGCAAGCGGTGATTAAGGCAACAATTTTTTCCATGATTTTAGTCGATAAAATTATATTTTGTCTTCAATTCTTTTAACCATTTCTTCGCGGAAATTTTTTATTAATCCTTGAACCGGCCAAGCTGCAGCGTCGCCCAAAGCACAAATAGTGTGGCCTTCAATTTGTTTGCTTAAATTGTAAAGCTGATCAATTTCTGCAACTTTGGCGTTACCTTGAACCATGCGATCCATAATTCGCATCATCCAGCCCGTG
The DNA here is from genome assembly GCA_964201025.1 of Rickettsiales bacterium UBA1997. Taxonomy (GTDB): domain Bacteria; phylum Pseudomonadota; class Alphaproteobacteria; order Rickettsiales; family UBA1997; genus CAILUF01. The sequence goes on from CAXNDB010000003.1 coordinate 7,667, forward strand.
CCTTCGCGACAAGGTGTGCATTGGCCACAAGATTCATGTTTATAAAAATGCGAGAGTCGGGCGATGGCATCGATAATATCGGTAGATTTATTCATAACGATAACCCCCGCCGTTCCAAGCCCAGTGCCTACCGCCTTTAATGAATCGAAATCCATTAAAACTGTATCGCAAATTTCTTTTTTGATTAATGGAACCGAAGATCCTCCCGGAATTATTGCCAACAAATTATCCCATCCGCCGATGACTCCGCCTGCATGTTTTTCAATTAATTCTTTCAACGAAATTCCCATTTCTTCTTCAACATTGCAAGGTTTATTAACATGTCCCGAAATACAAAATATTTTGGTGCCGGTGTTTTTCTCGCGACCAATTGACGCAAACCATTCGGCTCCGCGGCGCAAAATTTCAGGAATAACGGCGATGGATTCAACATTGTTAACCACCGTTGGGGATCCATATAAACCAATTAAAGCAGGGAAAGGTGGCTTGAGTCGCGGTTGACCTTTATTGCCTTCTAAGCTTTCTAAAAGAGCGGTTTCTTCGCCACAAATATACGCACCCGCACCACGATGAATAAAAATATCTAAATCCCAATCAGAACCGCAGGCATTTTTGCCAATTAATTTTGCATCATAAGCTTCATCGATGGCTTTTTGTAAAGCAACGGATTCGTTATAATATTCGCCACGAATGTAGATATAGCAAGTGTTGGCGTTGATTGCTTTTGAAGCGATTAGACACCCTTCAATTAATTTATGGGGTTCGTTGCGTAAAATGTCACGATCCTTACAAGTTCCAGGCTCAGATTCGTCGGCGTTAATAACTAAATAATGTGGTTTACCAATTTTTGGATCGGTTTTTTTTGGAACAAATGACCATTTGGTGCCAGTTGGAAAGCCGGCTCCGCCCCTTCCTCTTAATCCAGAATTTTTTACTTGTTCAATTATCCATTCGCTTCCATTATCAATAAATTTTTTCGTTTGTGACCAATCGCCTCTTTGTTTTGAGCTTTCTAAATTATTTGATTGAAATCCATATAGATTTGTAAAAATTTTATCTTGTTCTTTAAGCATTTTTGAAAAGATTTTAATTTGTAATGCAAAATAATAATTATTTTTTTTGAGAAATTTTTAAAAAATAACTTTGATTTTACTAAAAATATTTGCTAAAAAATTTTTTTGAAATAACTTATCAAAAATAAAATAAATTTGCAAATTAATAATCAAATTAAAACTTTAGGTGAAAACATACAACGAAATCATCAAATACAGCTTTTTGTTTTCGCTAATTTTTTGCGACTTTTCTTGTTCGCAAGGCAAGGTTGACCCTTATTTTGACAATATTGGTCTTAGTGAACAAGATATCAAAGATTCAATTATAAAGTCAAAAATTGATCAGAAAAAAGCTAAAGAAGATGCAATTAAAGCTGATATTCCAATTCCGCGCCTAAACAGAGTCATAGTTTCTCCGCCTATTCCAAAAATTGGCGGTGAAAAAATAATTTCTTTTTATGTTACCGATCAAGTTCCACTTCGCGACGTTTTAATTGAGCTTGGAAGAATCGCTGAAATTGACGTTGACGTTGATCCAAAAATTTCGGGTGGAGTAATTATTAACGCTAAAAATCGTCCATTTAAAGAAATTATTGACCGCATTGCCACTCAAGGTAATCTTCGTTATTCTTATAAAAATAAAGTTTTATATTTTGAAACAGATAAGCCTTTTATGAAAAATTATTTTGTCGATTATCTCGATGACTCACCGCTATGGGACGACGTTCAGACTAATATCGAAAATATTTTTACTTCAGAAAAAGATTCAAGTACCGCTGAAAACTCCACGTCATCGGCAAGCGTTACGCCCAATAAAACTGCGGGTATGTTAACAATTTATGCTACGCAAAAACAACATGACGCCATTGAAAAATATTTGGAAGATGTAAGTAAACAATCATCAACTCAAGTATTGATTGAAGCTAAAGTTATCGAAGTTTCTTTGTCGGATAAGTTCAGGGCGGGAATTGATTGGTCGCAAGATCTTTTTAAATTTAGTTCGCCAGATGCCGATACTAACTTCGCTTCAATGGCAACTATGGCAAATCCAGCTCTGAAAATTTTTGGCGGAGACATTAACGTTGCGGTTGATGCCATGTCAAAATTTGGATCTACTAAGGCAATTTCTAGTCCTAGAATTCATGCCATGAATAATCAAAAAGCTTCATTAAATTTTGCCGAAAAACTAGTTTATTTCAAAGTTGAGGCACAACAAAGTGCACAAGGAACAACTACGGGAACAGCAGCCTCAACGGTTGCAACTACGGTTACCTCAACTAAACAAGAAGAAAATGTCGGAGTGCAAATTGAAATTACGCCGTCGATTAATCTAAAAACCGGTGAAATCACCATGAGTATTTCGCCAAAAATTACACAAAAAACTGGCGACGTAAAAGATCCGGCAACAGCCAACACGGCAACCTTTAGCTATGCCAATTCAGTGCCAATAATTACCACACGCGAAATAACAACTACGGTAAAAATTGTTTCGGGAAATGTGGTTATATTGGGTGGCTTGATGAAAGATACTTCAACCGGAAATCAAGGTGGCATTCCGTTCTTAAGAAAAATCCCAATTTTTGGTTGGTTATTTAAATCTATGGAAAAATCATCCGATGTTAGTGAAACTGTTATATTTATCAAAGCAACTATTGTAAATAGTGGAACGAGAGCTAATAAAGTTGATCGTGATTTGCAAGAAAAATATGATGTTAATCGTCGCAATTATTTTTAAAAAATGAATTCAATTCTTAAATATATTTTAAAAAATGGTCTTAGAGACCGTTTGTATCTTGGTCTCTTCATCTCAATTGCCGTTGCTTTTGCAGTATCAATATTCCTTGGAACCACCATGATAGTTGAGCAAAGTCAATCGGCAATTGTTTATTCTCTAGCGACCATTAGAACGATTTTATCAATCGGCATGATTCTTTTTGTGTGTATTAATATAAATCGAGCCTTTGAAAATAAAGAAATCGAATTTATTTTGTCCAAATCAATTTCGCGTGAAAAATTTATTCTCGGTTATTTGCTTGGTTTTTTTATTGCTAATTTTTTGATTCTATTGCCAATCACCGCAATAGTTTTTTTGGTTTTTGCTGTTAATAAAATCGGTGCTCTTTTTTGGTTTCTAACAACGCTCTCTGAAAATTTAATAATTATTAGTTTTGCTTTATTAAGTTCGTTAATTTTAAAAAATTCTTTTTCGGCGATCCTTGCCTCCTTTGGATTCTACGCCCTTTCCAGATTGATGGGAATGTTTGTGATGGCGATAGATATGCCTGAAGATTATTCTTCGATTTCTCAAGGTGGATTAGCGAGCGCTTTAAAAATTTTATCGGTTTTATTTCCGCGTCTTGATTTGTTCGCTCAAAGCTCTTGGGCGATTTATGGAGTAAAGGATAATGTGGTTTTATTAATTATTCTTTTTCAATCAATTATATATTTGTCATTGATGATTTTTATGGCATTTCATGATTTTAAGAAAAAACAATTTTAGATTTGGTTAGGTTTATTTGTGAAAAATTTCAGATTATTTTTTTATATTTACTCTCATAAAATTTTCTTCTGGCTTTTTGTTTTAGTTTTTGTTTTACAAATATTTTTTTGGAGAATTGCCGAAAAATATCGCATAAATTATGACATTGTACCGCCAGCGCCATCAAAGCATTTCGTCAAAGGTGCATCTTTTGGTGATGAAGAATTTTTGTTTCGAGTTTTGACTTTAAGATTTCAAAATTCGGGTGATGTTTTTGCCGGATTTGTTAGTTTAAAAAAATATGATTATTCGCGAGTTTATGATTGGATGACAATTTTAGATAAACTAAATCACGATTCAAGAATAGTGCCATCTTTGGCAAGTTATTATTATTCTCAATCTTCTAATCCCGAACATATAAATTACGTTTTGAAATATCTCGACGAGCATTCTTCGGTTGATATTGATAAAAATTGGTGGTGGCTTTTTCAAGCAACTTTTATCGCCAAAAAAGATTTAGAAGATCTTGACAAATCTTTATATTTTGCCGAAAAACTAGCAAAAAATCAGGCGAAAGAAGCTCCGCTTTGGACCAAGCAAATGCCAGCCTTTATTAGCGAAAAAAAAGGCGATGGATGTATGGCTTTCAAGGTTATAAAAAATTTAATGGATGAAAGTGAAAGTGGTAAAAGACAAATTTCAGTTGAAGAAATGAATTTCATGCGTCATTTTATCAATAATCGTTTATCCAAATTAAAAAACCAGAATTTTAACCCCAAACAATGTTAAATAATTCTCTAAAAACTTTGCCAAAAATTATTGAATTAGCTTTGCAAGAAGATGAAGTTTTTAATGATGTTACTTCCGATTTAACCATTGAAAAAAACACCAATTGTAATTTTGCAATCAATGCTCGCGAAGATTTAGTTTTCTGCGGTCGAGAAATTGTTGAAGAAGTTTTTTATCAACTTAAAAATTCATCAAAATTTCAAAATTGTACTTTAGATTTGAAATATTTCTTTGTCGATGGAAATGTTGTTAAGCCTAGAGAGTCAATTATTTCAGGAGTTGGTGATGTTAAAATTATTTTAGCCGGCGAAAGAATAATTTTAAATTTAATCCAACATTTAAGTGCCATTGCGACTTCTACAAAAAAACATGTTGAGGCGTTAAATAATCCAAAAATAAAAATTCTTGATACAAGAAAAACTTTACCCAATTTGCGCGAGCTTCAAAAATATGCGGTGAAATGCGGTGGCGGACAAAATCATCGCTTTAATTTAGCTGATTTAATTTTGATTAAAGATAATCATATTAATGCTTGCGGAGGCGTTGATGGAGCCTTGGAGAAAGTTTTGGCTAACAAAAATAATATGAAAATTGAAATCGAATGCGATAATTACCTACAGGTTGTAGAGTGTTTAAAATTTCATCCGCATATTATTATGCTTGATAATATGGATTTTGTAGAATTGCAAAAATCAATCAATGAAATTCGTAAATGCTCCAGAAGCATAGAAATAGAGGTTTCAGGCGGTATTAATTTAGAAAATATTCATCATTATAAAAATTTTGACATCGATTTCATTTCCATCGGCTCTTTAACGAATTCTGCAAAAATAGTTGATATTGGTCTTGACTTTATATAAAAAATAACAAATTTATAGAGTGTAAATAAAGATATATTAAATTATATTTTTCATAAAATATTTTAAATATTCACAAACCCTATTTTAATTAAATGACTAATGGTAAAAAGGTTTTTTCCTTTGTTGTTCGGTCAATTAGACCTTTTAAATTTTATTTATTTTTGCATTTTTTTGTAATAATTTTTACGGCAATAAATATTTCTT
>CAXNDB010000004.1:0-11952 GCA_964201025.1 Rickettsiales bacterium UBA1997
ATCTACTTAATAATTTTACTTACAACTCCGGCCCCTACTGTTCTGCCACCTTCACGGATAGCGAAACGAAGACCTTCTTCCATGGCGATTGGAGCGATTAGTTCTACATTGAGTTTAGTATTGTCTCCTGGCATAACCATTTCAACACCTTCTTGTAATGTTACTGAACCAGTAACATCTGTAGTTCTGAAATAGAATTGTGGACGATAATTTTTGAAGAATGGTGTATGACGACCACCTTCATCTTTGCTTAAAATATAAACTTCGGCTTCGAAGTGAGTATGCGGAGTGATAGTACCTGGTTTACACAGAACTTGTCCTCTTTCAACATCTTCTTTTTTAGTACCACGAAGAAGAACACCGGCGTTATCACCTGCACGTCCTTCATCAAGAAGTTTTCTAAACATTTCGATACCGGTACAAGTAGTTTTTTGAGTTGCTTTAATACCGACGATTTCGATCTCTTCGTTAACTTTAACAATACCTCTTTCTATTCTACCAGTAACAACTGTTCCACGACCAGAGATTGAGAACACATCTTCGATTGGCATCAAGAATGGTTGATCGACTGGACGTTTTGGTTCTGGGATGAAAGCATCAACTGCATCCATCAAAGCTTGGATTGATGGTTCACCAAGTTCTGAAGTATCGCCTCCTAAAGCTTTTAAAGCTGAACCTTTAATGATTGGGATAGTGTCACCTGGAAAATCATATTTGCTTAATAATTCTCTAACTTCCATTTCAACTAATTCAAGAAGTTCTTTATCTTCAACGGCATCAACTTTATTTAAAAATACTACGATAGCTGGAACACCAACTTGTTTGGCAAGAAGAATATGTTCACGAGTTTGAGGCATTGGACCGTCAGTTGCAGAAACAACAAGAATTGCACCATCCATTTGAGCAGCACCAGTGATCATGTTTTTTACATAATCAGCGTGTCCAGGACAATCTACGTGGGCATAATGACGAGCAACAGATTCATATTCAACGTGGGCAGTGTTGATGGTAATACCACGCTCTTTTTCTTCAGGAGCAGCATCGATTTGATCATAAGCTTTTTTTTCTGCTAAACCTTTTTTGGAAAGATAATTCGTGATAGCAGCGGTTAAAGTTGTTTTGCCGTGATCTACGTGACCGATGGTTCCGATGTTAACGTGCGGTTTAGTGCGTTGAAAGGTTTGTTTGGACATAAATTAATTATTTAAAAATTGATAAATATAATTCCCTGAAGCTTATGACGCCAGTTTAGGCAATAATCAAAGCTACTAAAAAGAAAGCTCAAAAAGCCAATCTCAAAATTATTTTGATTTTAATAATCTTAAATTTATTGCTTTAAGAAATAAAATGCAAATGTTTTTAATGCCAAGTTTTATTTCAAAATCTTTCCTTAAAAAAATTTTATTAAATATAAAATTCTAAAAAAATTATTTTAACAATTGACAATTTTTATCAAAAAATATGTAATCTATGAATCAGTTTTATTTATAAACAAAAACCTTATTTTCATGAAAGTATATTACGATCGCGAGGCCGATTTAAGCATCATTCAAAACAAAAAAGTTGCCGTAATTGGTTATGGCTCTCAAGCTCATGCTCACGCTCAAAACCTTCGCGATAGCGGAGTTAAAGAAGTCAAAATTGCTCTTCGCGAAAATTCTCCATCAATCGCCAAAGCTAAAAATGCTAATTTCGAGGTTTTAACAAATGTTGAAGCCGCAAAATGGGCTGATTTGTTGATGGTTCTTACTCCCGATGAACTTCAAGCCGAAATTTATTCGAATGACTTACAAAATAACATGAAAAAAGGCGCCAGCCTTGCTTTTGCTCATGGCTTGAATATTCATTTTGGATTAATCAAACCGCGTCCCGATCTCGATGTTTTTATGATCGCTCCCAAAGGCCCCGGACACACAGTTCGTGGCGAATATGTTAAAGGCGGTGGCGTTCCATGCCTAGTTGCTGTAGCACAAAATACCTCAGGAAAAGCTCTTGAAATCGCCCTCTCCTACGCTTCTGCGGTTGGCGGTGGTCGTTCGGGCGTTATCGAAACCACATTTAAAGAAGAATGTGAAACCGATTTATTCGGCGAACAAGCAGTTTTATGCGGAGGCGTTACCGCCTTAATCCAAGCTGGTTTTGAGACTTTAACCGAAGCTGGATACGCTCCCGAAATGGCTTATTTCGAATGCTTACATGAAATGAAACTTATTGTCGATTTGCTTTACGAAGGTGGAATTGCTAATATGCGTTATTCAATTTCTAATACCGCTGAATATGGCGATTTAACTAGAGGCCCTAGAATAATAAACTCCCAAACCAAAGCCGAAATGAAGAAAATTTTGCAAGAAATTCAATCCGGAAAATTTGTTGAAGAATTTATGAATGAAAATAAAACTGGCAAAAAACATTTTGACGAATTGCGTCATAAAGGCAAAACTCATGCAATCGAAGATACAGGCGAAAAGCTTCGTGCCATGATGCCATGGATTGCTAAAAATAAATTAGTTGATAAAAATAAAAACTAAATTCTACAAAAATTACATTAAAAAAACCTCGCATTTTATATTAAATGCGAGGTTTTTTATTAATTAAATTTCAATATTTTATATTTCGTAAAACACAAAAATTTTATCACCCGATTCGATCACATTTTTAGTAATTTTTTTAACATTATTTTCAAAATCCACTAATTTAATTTTAGTTTCGATTTTTTCAAAAATATCTCTTTGAATCCAAATTCCGACAAAATCTTTTTCTTTAATTTTTTTGACAAAATCTTGAAATTGCAAATCCGCCACCTCTCTTTGCCATAAATGCGATTTACGATTTTTCGGAACTGGATAAGAAAAATTTAATTCTTCACTAAAAATATAACCAATTACTGATTGATAATTATCCCAATATTCTTCTGGAAAACCTTTAATTGGCATCATAAAAATCTTCGATCCGTCCGGAATTGATTTTTCAATATTTTCCACGAAAGCCTTTTGATTGTCGTAATTAATTTTATTTTTAACAAAATTTTTGGAAAGTTTTGTTGGTCCGCCAACCGCATCTATTAAGGCTAAAGAACATATTATTGTTATGATAATTTTAGTAAAAATAGTTTTTTTGAATATTTTTCTTTGTGAGATTAATTCGTCAAAAATAATGCCGAAAAAAACCAACGCTAAAAAAATAAAAACTACATTTAATCTAGCTACGCCACGAATATTAGTGAAATAATAATGCAAAAATAAATAAAAACTTTCGGAATGTAAAAATAAAATTAATAATAAATTAAAACTGGCAATGAAACTCAAAATGTAATATTTTTCTTGCTTAAATTCCAAGCCATAAAACTTGTATTTATGGTCTTTTTTATAAATTAAAAACATTGAAGACAAAGAAAAAGCTAACAAAGAACAAAAGCCTATCGAGGCAAATAAACCCAATTGATGAAAAGCTTTTTCATATCTGATGTAAAAAATTTCTTTAAATTCAATCGCAAAATCACCGAAAAATTTTATGACATGATCTTCAATTGGAAGCAGAAATGGAGCGATCGCTATTCCATGAAAAATTCCCGCCGCATGTCCTCTAGAGATGATATCATTATGCCCATTTTTAATCCAAAAAAGAAATGTTGATAAATTAATGGCGATTGAAATGAATATTAAAATAAAAATTATTACCACTAATGATAAAACTTTTTTATCGAGTTTTTGATTGCGTAAGAACAAAATAGCACCAGAAACAAATAGTGAAATTATACAAGCATAGCCATAATACGCACTTGATATCGAGGCAATACCGCCAATTAGCAAAGCATAATAAAAGTATTTATTTGGCGAAAAAAATATTTTACCATTTTCATTGGCTTTAAGTGCATTTAATTTACCATTAATTATCCAAAAACTCAACAATATAACAAAGGGAATAATAAAATAATTTCCAACCGTCAATCCAGCTAAATAAAGAATTTTGTTGTTGGTAATTGAAAAAAGAACCGCTAAGGCTGAAGAGTTAAATTTTGATATTCCAATTTGCCTAAAACAAAAATTAGCCGAAATTGCTATCAAAAATATTGAAAAATAAGCAAAGCAATAAGAGATAATGAATGGGCTTGTAAAAAATAAAGCAAAAAATCTAATTATCCAAAAAGAAATAATGCTGTTATTTAATGCGTAATCAGCAAAACAATTAGTATCGATTTGTGGATGCCCAACATATTTTGAGCAATAAGTAAGACCTTCTTTGCTAATTAGCTTAACTATCGAAATAATTCCAATATTATCGCCATCGCCGAACAAAATTGATTCGCCATATTTAAAAATGTTGAAATCCAAATAGCAAAATAAAATCAAAAAAGAAATTAATGGAGCTATTAAATAATAAGAAAAAATCTTAAAATAATTATTCATAATTCTTGAAAATAAATTTGTATAAAATAGCATTTTGACTAACAACATATTTTAAATTTGAAAATCAAAAATATTGCGAAACTTAATTTTTCAATATATTAAAGAAGCTAAAAAATAATGCAAAAAAATTTACCGATGAACAATATTTCAATTATTATTTTATCCGCTGGCAAGGGCACTCGAATGAAATCAAGCCTTCCCAAGGTTATGCATAAAGTAGCAGGACGCGAAATGGTTAATATGGTTATCGATGAAGCCAAAAAATTAAATCCGCAAAATATTACTTTAGTAGTTTCATCGGAAATGGAAATTTTTTACGAAAAAATTAAAAATGAACATAAAAATCATCAAATTGATTTTGTTGTTCAAAACGAACGCAAAGGCACTGGACATGCGGTTTCTTGTGCTACATCAACTTTTAACAATAACAAAAAATTACACAAAAAAGTTTTGATTCTTTACGGCGATACTCCATTAATTTCTCATCAAACTCTTGAAAAAATGTTGCAAAAAATCGACGATTTTTCCTTGTGCATTTTAGGTTTTGACGATGAAGATGAAAATGCTTATGGACGCTTAGTTATCAATGATTCTGGACATCTCGATAAAATCGTTGAATTTAAAGATGCCAATGAAATTGAAAAGAAAATTGCTCTTTGCAATTCTGGCGTAATTGCGGTTGATGGCGACGCCCTGCCCCATCTTTTGTCGCAAATTAAAAATAATAATTCCGCTCAAGAATTTTATTTAACCGACATCGTGGCAATTGCTAATAATCAAGGCTTGAAATGCACTTTCATCAAAACAAATATCGCTGAAGTTTTGGGAGTAAATTCTCGAGTTGAGCTCGCCAATATTGAAAAAATAAAACAAAAACAAATTCGCCAAAAAATGATGGAAAATGGCGTCACTCTAATTTCACCGAAAAGCATTCATTTTAATTTTGACACTGAAATCGCTCAAGATGTTATAATTTATCCACATGTTTTTTTCGGTCCCAAAGTTAAAATTGAAAGCGACGTTGAGATTAAATCTTTTTGTCATATCGAAGGAGCTAAAATTCAAAAAAATGCCGTAATTGGACCATTCGCAAGGCTTCGTCCTGATACCGAAATTCAAGAAAATGTTCACATCGGCAATTTTGTCGAAATCAAAAAATCACAAATTGCTAAAAACTCTAAAATTAATCATTTAAGTTATATCGGCGATAGCGAAATTGGCGAAAACACCAATATCGGCGCCGGCACTATTACTTGCAATTACGATGGTTTTAATAAATTCAAAACCAAAATTGGCAATAATGTTTTTATCGGCTCCAATACCGCCTTAGTTGCTCCCATCGCCATTCAAGATGGTGCAATTATTGGTGCCGGAAGCGTTATAACTAAAAATGTTGAAGCCGATGATTTGGCGGTTTCGAGAAGTAATCAAACCAACATTCCTAAAGGTGCAGTAAAATTCCGCAAATCTAAATCTATCAAAAAAAATGATTAGAAAACCCTTTTTTTTAGCATTTTTTATTGTTTTATATATTTTTTCTCAAGATATTTTTGCAACGCAACAAATCCAAGAAGTTGATTATTTCGCATCACTGCGCTCCAACGAAACCAACATCCGCTCCGGTCCTGGTTCCAATTATCCAATAAAATTTACTTTTAAATTACGCAACTTGCCGGTTAGAATCGTTAGTGAATATGATAATTGGTGCGAAATTGAGGATCATGAAGGCAGTCGCGGATGGGTGGCTCAAAATTTAATCACCAAAAAACGTCATTTGATGACTTTTAGCAAAAAAAATATAATTGACCTTCATGTTAAGAAAAATGAGACTTCTAAAATTATTTTTCATCTCGAAAATTATGTTATTGGTGAATATTTAAAATGCGAAGAATCTTGGTGTGCCATTAAAATCAATGATAAAAAAGGTTGGGTTCTTTCTTCCGATCTTTACGGGGTTGGCAATATTGAAATTTAAATTTACAACAATGAAAAAAATATTTTGCTTAATTTTTATTTTGCTAACAAGTAATTGTTCGGGTTCAAAATATTTTTACAAAAATCTCGCCCACAATGATGAATGGAGCGGTGATGGCGCTGTCGGTTTTAGTGAATATAAAAGTATAATTGGTGAAAAATACATGATTTCCACTTCGGAAAAACTCGCTTCCGAAGCCGGCGTTGAAATATTAAAAATCGGTGGCAATGCTATTGACTCAGCAATAACGGCACAAATGGTTTTAAATGTTGTTGAACCGCATTCTTCAGGAATTGGCGGTGGATTATTTTTACTTTATCACGATAAAAAATCTAAAAGAAATATTTATTTCAATGGTCGCGAAACTGCTCCAATCAATAGTTTTCCCGAGATGTTTCTTGACAATGAAGGCAATCCACAAAAATTTTTAGATATGGTGGGGACTGGTCTTGCGGTTGCAACTCCGGGCGCACTTCATGCCTTAAAAAATGCCCACCAAAAATATGGAAAAATTAAATGGCAAAAACTTTTTGAACCTGCTATTAAGATTGCTCGCGAAGGTTATCCACTCACCGAAAAAATGTTTGTAAATTTAAAATCGATCAAACATTTATCGAGTGCGGATGGCATGAAAATTTATTTTGATCGCAATGGCGATCCTAAAAAAGTTGGCACTATTATTCGTAATTATCAACTCGCTAATACCCTTGAAACCATAGCCAATCAAGGAATCAAGCCTTTTTACGAAGGACAAATCGCCAAAAATATTGAATTTGCCGTTAAAAATTCTCAACAAAATTCGGGATATTTAACCGCTCAAGATTTAAAAAATTACCGCTCTTCTACGGGCAATTTATTATGCGGAACTTATCGCAAAAAATATAAAATTTGCTCAATGCCGATGCCAAGTTCGGGTGGCGTAACCATTCTTCAAATTTTGGGAATGCTTGAAAATTTTGACTTAAAATCTTTGAAAATAAATTCTCCAAAAGCGGTGCATTTAATCGCTGAAGCCACAAAATTAGCCTACGCCGACCGCAACGAATATTTGGCGGATGCCAAAAATGTGCCGATCAAAGAAATGCTTGATAAAAATTATTTACAGGCTCGCGCTAAAATTATTAACCCGAATTTCGCCAATCAAAATGTGCGCCCGGGCGATTTTAAAACCGCCAAAAAAGTTTTTTACCAAACCGCTGAAAAACCTTCGACCACACATTTATCAATCATCGACAAATATGGCAATGCCGTTTCGATGACTAGTAGTATTGAATATCCTTTTGGCTCAACGATTGCGGTTGATGGCTTTATTTTAAATAATCAAATGACCGATTTTTCTTTCGTGCCAAAAATTAAAAATCAATTAGTGGCAAATCGTGTTGAACCTTTAAAACAACCAAGAAGTTCAATGTCGCCAACTTTTGTTTTTGACGAAAAAAATAATTTAATTATGGTTTTAGGTTCGCCTAACGGTCCAAGAATTATCCAACATGTGTTAAAAACTTTGATTGCAACATTGGATTGGAACTTAGATATTCAAGAGGCGGTATCACTTCCGAACTTCATCGCTTTAAACAATTTGATCGAACTTGAAAAAGATCGAGATATAATTTATTTAAAAAAACCTTTGCAAAAATTAGGACATAAAGTAAAAATCACTAATATAACCAGCGCTATACAGGCAATAAAAATTGTCGATAAAAAGCTTTATGGTGCCGCCGACCCTAGAAGAAAAGGCGTCGCGATCGGTAATTAAAAATTATTTTTTAAAATTTATGAAATTATTTATTTGTTTTTTATCATTACTTTCTTTCTTTGTCTCTGAAGGCTTCGCCAAGGAAATTGATTTAAATAATAAACTCAAAAACACCGAACTTAACACCAAAAAAGTTGATTCTCGCGAAAAAATTCAAGAAATTGATTTCAAAAAATTATTTTCTGACGCCGAAACTTACTTCAATTCTGCCAAAGCTTGGAAAAAATTAAAATGCTCACCGAAGAGCGGTTTTATTTGCACCAAACATGAATGTAAAAAACGCGAAATCAAATCTTTTTTAGTTTTAGACAAAGAAAATAAAATTATAAAAAGATGTGAAAAAGAAAATAATTGTGAAAGATTTAAAGCCGAGTTCGAACAAACCGGTGTTTACTTTAATGTTCAAACCGCTGGCCCTATCGGCACTTTAATTCGTGTTCTTGGCGATAGTCGTTTCAAAGAAATTTCTACCGTAGGTCTTGATGCCTATATCGCCAACGGTAATTGTGAAGTGATTCCTCAAAGCCAATATAGCGAAGAAGACGACAATAAAATTGACGAATAATGAATTATCAGCACTATTTTCACGTTGGAAATTTTGCTGATATTTTCAAGCATTGCATTTTATGTTTTTGCTTAGAAAAACTTCATGAAAAACCTAGCTCTTTCTTGGCGATCGACACTCATTCATCTTCGGCAAAATATTCAATTTTTGACGAAAAAATTGCCAAAACCAACGAATTTAACGAAGGCTTGAGAACAATTTTAGATCAACATAATTTTTCAGAAATTTTACCGCAAAAATTTTTAGAAATTTTAGCCAAAATTAACGTTTGTGAAATTCAAGAATTACCTTCCAAACTTAAATATTACGCCGGTTCACCACTAATTATAAAAAATTTTTTACGCTTCGATGATAAAGCAATTTTTGCCGAAAACAATCATCCAATTTTTCAAGAATTGCGTAAAAATTTTGTCGGCAATCAAAAAATTTCATGCCTACAAGAAAATGGCTTCGATCTTTTAAAATCTAAGCTCCCTCCCCGCGAAAAACGTGCTCTTATTTTAATCGATCCAGCTTATGAAAAAAATCACAATTTAATTTCGAATGATTATCAAGATGCAATAAATTCTTTACAAGATGGCCAGCGTCGTTTCGCCAATGGCATTTATTTATTATGGTATCCAATTATTGAGGGTGATGAAAAAAATTTAGCAAATTTTTATCAAAAAATTAACGAATTAAAATTTGAAAAAATTACTCAAATTATTTTTGATATTGGCAAAAATTTAGATTCTCTAAGTAAAATGCACGCTTGTGGAATGTTTATTTTCAATATGCCGTGGCAGGTTGATGAAAAAATAAATTTATATTTTCCAAAGATTTTAAAAGCTTTAAAAAAATCCGAAGAAAGTTTTTTTTCAATAAAAAATATTCGGTGAATTATTTTAAATTTTTTAATGTTTGTAAATTTAAATCTTTAACTGAGTAAACTTTTTTCATTTTTTTTAAGAAAGCTCTGGTTTGATATATTTCATCGGCAACAAAAATATAAGTGTCGTGATTCGCGATTGTTTTAGCTTTCTCTTCAAACAAATCCAGCCCTAAAGTTACCTGAATAGAAAAATCTATTTTTGTTGTGAGTTTAGTTTTTATAAATTGCTTATATCTTTCCCTTAACGTTCTTTTTGCTCCTATTCCGTAAGATTTTCCATCAATTTCAAAAAAGAAATCATATTCGGTGCTTTTATCGCTTTCATCATGAATTTTTCTAATATTTTTTATGCCGATTTTATTCAAAACTGATAAAATTCTATTTTCATAATTAGAGCCAGAATCCGATATTATCGATTGATTAATTGATTCGCTAAACATTAGCATAAAAATTTGATTTGATTCGAGTCCAAATTTTTTTAAATTAAGCATTTGTTTTGCAAGTCCAGATACAAAATTAACAGAATCTTTTGAAATAAAATTACAATCATTTTGTCCTAATTTTTCAAAAAATAATAAAGATAACAATGCTCCACTAACTCTTGTTTTATAAGGCTTGAGAACTGAAATATTATCATATTCTAAAGATAAAGGATCGGTTTCAAAAAGTTTTTTTGAATCGAAGATTTCTTGAACTTTTGCTTCTTGCAAAAGCAAATCTTTGATTCGATATAAATCTAAACTAAATTCAAATATTTCAACATCTCTCAAATTTATTAATCTCAAATTTAATTCCTTAACATATTCTGATTTTATTTGTGATTTTGAAAAAATTTTTAATATTGACGAATTTAAATCGGTTATATTTTTTCTAAACAATCCAATATTTTCGGATATTTGACCAATTTGTGAATCGCTTGGATTAATTTTATTAATGTATTTTAGAAAAAAATAAAATTTTAAATTTATATCTAATTTATCTTTAGTAAGTTGCAGTTTTTCTATTTTCATATTCATAATTAAATAAATCTAGGTCAATGTTTTTATATTTTAATCTTGGCTTTTTTATCGCCATTTCAATTTGTTCTGCAATAGCCTTTATTACTGGAACGCAGACACTATTACCAAATTGTTTATATGCCTGATTATCGGAAACAGCAATCTTATAATCATCAGGAAATCCTTGCAATCTTCCCGCTTCTCTTGGCGTTAATTTTCTTGGATTATCGCCTTTTTGTTCAATCAATATTTCCGATCCATCCTTATAATATCGAGCCGATATAGTGCTGGTATATTGCGATTGATGATTGAATAATGAATAGCCAAAGCCGTTACCCTTCTCAATATGTTGTTTTTTTCGTCTTTGATGCCCTTGCCAAAGGCGATCAGATATTGTGTATTTTTTATCAACATTATTTTCTAATATATCTCCCAAGGCAACATTTGTATGAATTGGATCGGGAAAAACAAAATCAACATTCTCTAGAAATGCAATAATATAAATTCTTTCTCTATTTTGTGGAACCCCAAAATCACGAGCATTTAGCACCTTAGAAAAAACATTATATCCAATCGATTCTAATGTATTTTTAATAGTTTTAAAAGTTTTGCCCTTATCATGATTTTTTAGTCCTTTGACATTTTCTAGAAAAACTATTTTAGGCTTATGAAAATTTATAATACGAGCAATATGAAAAAATAAAGTCCCGCGTGTATCTTCAAAACCAAGCTTCAAACCCGCATTTGAAAAGGGTTGACAAGGAAATCCAGCCAATAATAAATCAAATTTTGGAATAATTTTTTCATCAATTTGAGTAATGTCGCCACTTGGTAATTCTTTAAAATTTGTGAAATATGTTTGTTGCGAAAACTTATCCCATTCTGATGAAAAAACACATTTACCAACTAAAGATTGAAAGCCCAATCTGATGCCACCAATGCCAGCGAATAAATCAATAAAATTGTAATTTTTTAAGAAATTTTTCATAAATTAATTTTGTGGTGATTTTAAAAATATTTTCAAATATATTTCACTAAATTTAGAAGTAAAATATTTATGTTATCTCAATATTTTTTAGCGAATTAATTTTATTTTAATTCCCAGATTTAATTTGCTCCAAGTCTTGTCTGCCGTAAGGACGGGAATGTTTTTATATTTGGCCAGAGCCAAGCTTGCTTTGTCACCCAAAGATAAGCCGTATTTCTTGGTTATCGAATCGAGCTCGCCCGAGATAATTGCCTGATTAACATCAAAATCAATTATTTGGGGCAAAGTATCGGTTATTAATTTTAACCCCTCAATTCTATCGGCTTCGGATTTAAATAACTCTCGATTAACAACCGAAATTACTTCGGCAAAATTCACGGTTGAAATAATAGC
>CAXNDB010000005.1:0-11835 GCA_964201025.1 Rickettsiales bacterium UBA1997
ATGAACAAAGGGTTAATTATATTAAAAAACTTGATTTGGAAGATGAAGATAATAAATATTTTTTCAATCAAAACAAAACTTTTGTCTAAGGTCACAAAAGTAATTTTTTCAAAACAATTTATGAAAATATCGGAGCAATTATTCCTAGATAAAATATTTTTATTAACATTTGTTATGTTTTTTATTTTTTCTTGCTCGCCTAGTCAAAGTGAAATTGAAAGAAGCAATATTTCAACTGAAATTATTTGTCCAGAAGATAAGAGATTCATGATTCGCTTTGCCTACGCCAAGGAAGTTAAAGAGGCAATAAAGAAAGATTATAAAAGAAAAATGAGCGAGAAAAGTAATGAAAATTTTACAATAATAAGGATTCCAAATATTGAATCATTTCATATTCATAAAATGTCGCCGGAAAAAATGATGGATTGCCAAATTGTGCAAAATTATACCAAAAAAATATATCCAAATTATATCAAAAAATTCAAAAGAATTAAGTAATTTTTTGTCAAAATCACAAATAAAATTTTAAATTAACTTACGAGTTTAACATTATTGACCTAGACCTGATTTTGCAGGCGAAGAGCTTTCGATTTCTAAAATTTTTTTAGAATATTGTTCGGCTTGACATTCGCAAACTTGTCTAAATTTAGCTATCGAAAAATTCTTCTAAAATCAAGAACTAAGATGATTTAGGGTCTAAAATAAATGAGTTAAATGTAATATATCGGCGAATTATCTTTAGAAAATAAATTCTTTTAAAAAAAATTTACCTAGTTATAAATACTAGTTATAAATAAATTAATTAATTATAAATATTAAAAAATAGTAAAAATGCAAGGATCGAGATATGAAATAAATTCAGAAAATTTTGAAATATTTATACAGGCTGTTAAGTCTAATGATTTTGAAACCGTTAAAAGAATGGTTGAGGGCGGGCTTGCTTTACAAATAAAATTTGCATCAGACAATTCAAATCCCCTTCACATCGCTTCATTTGCAGGTCATTATAAAATTGCCGATTTTCTAATTGAAAAAAATCCTGATTTTTTACAAGGAACAATGACAAATGGATTAACGCCTTTTCACTTGGCTTCACAGCAAGGTCATTTAAATATTGCTAAACTTTTGCTTAGAAAAAAACCTGATTTGATATCAATGCAATCAGAAAATGGCATTACCGCTCTTCATCTAGCTTCACTGAAAGGTCATTTGGATGTTGTTAAATTTTTGCTTGAAAAAGAACCCGATTTGATATCAATGCAAACAAGAAATGGCCTTACCGCTCTTCAATTAGCTTCCAATAAAGGTCATTTGGATGTTGTTAATTTTTTAATGAGTTCAACAAATAAATTCGATTCAGAAGAGGGGCAAGAAGAAATCAAAATGGAATCTACTCCTTTTGGATTAGGCTTTTATTCTAAAGCAAAACCTAAATTCAATTCAGAAGAAAAAATCGAAAGACAATTTTATGATTTTGGATTAAGCTTTTGTTCTGAAATAGAAACTAAACTCGATTCAAAAGTAGAAATCGAAAGACAATTTTCTGCTCTTAGATTAGACTCTTCCCCAGAAAAAGAAATCGAAAGTTCAAAAGATTCATCCTCAAAAAAGAGTGTTAAGGATTATTGGGAATTATGTAAGCGACATCGATGGGAAGAGCTTAAGGCGATGATTGAAAGCGATGTGAATATATTGTTTAATCATAAAAATTCAGAAGCTTCTATGGCGATGGGCGGAAGCTCATCCGAAAAAACTCTTTTTCATCGCATGGTTGAAACCGGATCACTAAAGGCCTTAAAAATATTACAAGAATTTTCACTTCCTCCGCATTTTAGACTAACGTACAACATAGAATATAAAATTAATCAAGGTGACGAAAAAGGAGAGCTTCGAGGAATAACGGCTTTATATCTCGCAGTAGATAAACAAAAAACAGAAATGGTGGAATTTTTAGTTGAGCGTTCAAATCTTAATGCGATAGTAACAAAACATCAAAACGACGAGAGTGAATTGAAAGAATTTTCAATTCTAGAAATTGCTTTAAAAAAAGCGGAGTCGGATAAAGGTTTGAAAATATTGAAAATTGTGACCGGAGAAAATAAAACTAACAAAAAAGTTCCTTTATTTAGATATGAAATAGGCGATGAAAGAAGGAAGATTGAATTAGAGAAAATCACTAAAAAATGTTTAAACCATTCAGATGCGGTTATCGCGGTTTTAAGAAGAAATTACGGACCGGAATTTAACGAAATAGACGCAGAGATTAAAAAAATAAAAAGTAATAAACCTAATGCCAGTCCCGCCCCTGAGGAACGAGGCGTCCCCAGTGCTAATCCAAATGCAAGTAACTCCACTAATCCCGGAAGACCTAGCGGCGGATGTATTGATGTATAGTAGATTTTATTAAAGTCTTAAACTCTAGTTTTTAAAATGCGGGAAATGATCTTAATTTGAACTACTCTACAACAATACAATCAGAACGAGTTTTTTGAGCTTTGGAAACGAATCTTGTACAAAATTCTTCGGCATCAACTTGATTAAAAAATTCACCAATTTGTAAGCGGAAAAAAATTCCACGTCGACCCAAATCAACTTCCTCAATGAAATATTTTGTTCCGCTAAAAATCTCTGGATGAAGTCGACTTAGTTTTTTCCAATATTCTTCGCAATTTTCTTTGGAAGACATTGCTGAAATTTGAACGCGAATAGCGCTACGTTTGCGAGGAGTAGGTTGAGTTTTAACAGGAGCTTCGATAATTTTTGGCGCTTCTTTAACTTTTTCAACTTTTTTTTCTTCAACAATTTTTTTGTTTTCATCTAATGGTTTTTCTATTTTTTCACTAGAAAGTTCATCAATTTTTTTTACCAAACTTTCCGAATCATCAAAATTTTCTTTAACATTTTTTTCATTAATTGGATTCTTAAAATTTCGGGGAGGATAAGCTGGTTCTTGATTTTTATTAATTTTAATTTCTTCTTTGGCAATGTCTTTGCGATTGCCAAAAATATCATCATAAATTGAACGATTAACCACTCTTTCATTGCTTTTATCATTGTAATCTCCGCCTTCGTAAACTTTAATTGGCGACTCTGGACCTTTAATCGTTTCGATTTCTTTATTGGAATTGCTTTGATTGATAAAATAATAAGCGTTTATACTTATATAAATAAAAGCTGAAAGCGATAAAAGCGTTGCTGAAATCAAAAAAATTTTTTTCGCCAAAAATGGATTTCTTTCCGGTTCGTTAGTTTTTTTATATCCAAAATCTTCCATTTTGTTAAATTCATTAGGTTAACGCATTTCTTCTAAAGCCTTGATATTAAATATATCGAGACATTCAGCAATAATTTTTTTCAAAGCTAAAATTAAATAAATTCTAGCAAAACTAGCATCAAAATTATCTTTTAAAATAAATTTTAAATTTTGATTCTCAACACCTTTATTCCATAATCCATGGAATTCGGCACTTAATTCTTGTAAATAAAAAGCTAAACGATGAGGCTCAAAATTTGTAACCGCCATTTCAATTGAACGCGTAAAGCTCGCCAATTTTTTAATTAAAGCCAATTCGCTTTCATCTTGTAAATTATTTAAAAAATCAAAATTAGCAATCGATTTAATTTTATTATTTTCATCAAAAATTTTGTTATAAAAATCGAGATGTTCATTTTTTAAATTTCTAAGCACCGAACAGCATCTAGTGTGGGCGTATTGCACATAAAAAATTGGATTATCTTTCGATTGCTCGATAACTTTATTTAAATCAAAATCGAAGGGGGCATCATTCTTACGTGTAAGCATAATGAAACGTAAAACATCTGCTCCAACTTCATCAATTACTTCACGAGCGGTGACGAAATTGCCGGCTCTTTTCGACATTTTCAACGGTTCGCCATTTTTAACAAATTTCACCATTTGGCACAAAATTATTTTTAATTGTGCTTGATTGTTGGTTAAGGCCGAAGTCGCTGAAGTTAAACGCTTAACATAGCCCGAATGGTCAAAGCCGAGAGGCATAATAAAAATACGCGCACCACGTTCAAATTTGCTTCTAATATACGCCAAATCTGCGCCGAAATAAGTTGGAGTGCCGTCGGATTTTTTCACGACACGATCTTGATCATCGCCAAATTTTGTTGAGCGAAATAAAGTTTGATCTTGATCGTCATAACCTTCAGGCAAAGCTCCAACGCCTTTTTCAGTTTTTGGCGCCTCAAGTTTTCCGACATAAATTAAATCTTGTTTTTCTAAAATTTTTAGGGTTTCTTCGATTTTATTTTTATCGTGTAAATTAATTTTTTCGGAAAAATAACTATCATGTTTTATCCCAAGAGCGAGTAAATCATTTTTAATAAGAGTAAGCATTTCATTGATGACAAAATCACGAATTTTTGGCAAATATTCTGCCGGCGATTTATCAACCAAACTTTCTTGGAAATTTTGCTTTAATTTTTCACCAACTTCAATTAAATATTCTCCCGGATAAAGCCCTTCATAAAAATCAACCGAGTGCCCCAAGCTTTGTAAATAGCGTAAGTAAGCCGATTTTAAAAGTGTTAAAATTTGTCCACCCGCATCATTTATATAATATTCTTTTAAGACATCGTAACCAACTTTTTGCAATAATTTTGCCAAAACATCGCCATAAATTGCACCACGGGTATGCCCGACGTGAATTGGGCCCGTAGGATTGGGCGAAGCATATTCTAAATTTATTTTTAAATTATTACCAATATTTGGAAAATTTATTTCTTCGCAAGAATTTATGCTTTTTAATATTTCGTAAAAAATATTATTTTTTAAAAATATATTTATAAATCCAGCGCCGGCGATTTCAATTTTTTCAACATTTTCGTTAGAAAAATTTTTAATAATTAATTGGGCGAGTTGATTGGGATTGCTTTGAAACTTTTTACATAAAATCATGGCGATATTACAAGCTAAATCGCCGTGAAGACTTTCTTTTGAAGGTTCAACCGTGAAATTTTTTAAATCATTTTCAGTGATTATAACATTTTTTTCTTGAGCAATTTTATAAATTACCTTGGAAAATTCTTGGCGAAAGATTTGAAAAATATTTAACATTTTGCAATTAATAATTAGTTCTTTTAGAATTTTAGTTTATAAAAAATAAATTTAAATTTGAATTAAATTTTATGGATATCAATTACAATAGCACCACTTATTTAGTTAAAAGAATTACACGCGAATATATTATTCCGCATTGGAAAATTTTATCAATTTCGGTTGTGTTAATGCTTGTTATTGCCGGCACAACAGCCCTTCATGCGTGGCTAATTAAACCTGCACTCGATTCAGTTTTTTTCGAAAAAGATTATCATGCCTTAATTTATATTCCAATTGTTGTTTTAATCGTTACTTTTGTCAAAGGCTTTGCTACTTATTTTCAACTTCTAACGATGAATTATTTGAATTTACGCGTCACTTCCGAAATGCGTATTCGTCTTTATCGACACTTCATCACTTCAGATATTTCTAAACTCCACAGCAAATCTTCGGGCGATATGATCGCCAGCATTATCGGCGAAATCGGTGCGGTTGTAAATCTTATAAGCATTAGTCTCAATGGCTTTGTCAAGCAACTTTTTACAATTGTTGCCTTGGTGGTGGTGATGTTTAATCAAAGCTTGGAATTGTCTTTGGTGGCTTTTGTCGGCTTCCCGCTGGCGGTTTATCCAATTTATAAATTGGGCAGAAAATTAAGAAATTTATCCTTTAAAAATCAAGAAATGGCGGGGAAATTTAATTCGCAAATGAGCGACACTTTGCAATATTCTAAGCTCGTCAAAGCTTATCATTGCGAAGAATTTGAAGTTAAAAGAATGTCCTTGATCGTCGATTCAATTTACAAAATGGGCAAAAAACTTTCGCGCATTTCTTTAATTTCGTCACCTTTCGTTGAAAGTCTAGCGGGCTTTGGCGTCGCCGCCGTAATTTGGTATGGTGGACATCAAGTAATTTCTGGCAAAACCACACCGGGGGCTTTTTTCTCTTTCTTCACGGCGATGATGATGGCTTATCGTCCACTAAAAGCCGTTTCGGGAATGAATTCAAGCGTTCAAATGGGACTCGCTTCCGCCTCAAGACTTTACGCCTTATTCGATGAAAAACCTAAAATTTTTGACAAACCAAATGCCATTGATCTCAAAGAAACCAAGGGCGATGTTGAATTTGAAAATGTGCAATTTTCTTATGATGAAAATAAAATCACTTTAGACAATGTAAATTTTAAAGTGAAAGCCGGACAATCCGTTGCGTTAGTTGGTCATTCGGGCGGAGGTAAATCAACGATTATGAGCATGATTTTACGTTTTTACGATCCAAGTTCGGGCGCAGTAAAACTCGATGGACATAATATTTCCGATTTAACTTTGAAATCGTTACGAGGATCAATGTCGGTGGTAAATCAAGAAGTTATGCTTTTTGATGACACAATTTTAGAAAATATTCGTTACGGCAAAGTTGATGCTACGGAAGAGCAGATTCTCAGAGCCTCTAAAATGGCGGAAGCTGATGAATTTATTCAAGAATTACCTGAAAAATATAATAGCCGAGTTGGGCAAAATGGTATTCGTTTATCGGGCGGTCAGCGTCAAAGAATTGCCATTGCCAGAGCTATTTTGTATGATGCGCCGATTCTTCTTCTTGACGAGGCAACTTCATCGCTTGATCCAATTTCAGAAAAATTAATTAAAGATGCACTTAATTCTTTGATGAAAAATCGCACTTCAATCATTATCGCCCATCGTTTATCAACGATTATTCATTGCGATAAAATCATTGTAATCGCCAATGGCAGAGTGGTTGAAGAGGGTTCGCACAAAGAACTTCTGGAGAAAAATGGCGCTTACTCCAATCTTTATTTAAAACAATTTGAAATTAATCAAGATGCTTAATAATCAAGATAATAAAAATATTTTAACTGATTCTGGAGAAATTATTTTGAGCGCCAAAAGCAAAGCAAAACCGCATTTAAACGCCGATAAAAAATTACAAAAAGATTTGAAAAAGAAAAAATTATCCCAAGCCTTGAGGAATAATTTAAATAGAAGAAAAAAAGATTAATGCTTATTTTGGTAACACTCGCTACATCTACGGACTCTTGCTCCGACCATGAGAGTTATTTGCGTTAAAAAAATAGCCCTAAACTCAACTCAAAACTAAATTTGCGTTAGCAAATTTAACACGAAGAACCCGAAGAATTTTAACTATTATTTTTTCGGAGATTTTGCGGAATTTTTAACCGAAGATTTGCCATTCTCAAGTCTTAAACTATCGATTCTTTTTTTAAGATTTTCCAAAAATTTATCCATGCCTTCTTCGCTAATTGATGAATTAAATTCTGAGCGCTGAGTTTCGATTAAACTTACTCCCTCAGCAATAAAATCAACTATAAGAAAATTTCCTTCATTTTCTTTGATGCGAAAATCAAAAAAAATTGCCACATCGGAATTTTTCGGCGTAAATTCACTTTTGACTAAATAAAAATTACTCTGTTTTTCAACCGAATTTACCGCAAATTTTTTACCATCATAACTATTAAATTTCGGTCCGTAAGTGTTAATCATGAATTCACGATACATCGCCATAAATTGTTTTTTTTGTTCTTCATTAGCGGTTTTATGATTTTTACCGAGAACAAAGCGTGCAATCCACTTAGAGTCAGTTGATTTGTCGATAATATTAATAATTTTTTGCTTTCTTTGAACTTCGTTTAAAGATTTGTCTTTGGCAACATCGATAATTTGGTCGCCAACAATTTGCACAAATTCTCGAATCATTTCTTGAGGAGCTTTATTTTGAGCTAGAGCTTCATGATTAAACAAACATAACAAAACTAATAAAATTTTTTTCATATAAAGAATTAAGTTGTTAATTATCGATTTGAGCCAAACGTCTTTGTAAATAAGCACTTCGAATTGTCGCATATGGATCGAAAGAATCTTTGCGAATACCATCGAGAATGTCAAGAAGTTCTTCGCGATTATCAATAACTTTAATCCCAGTATTGGCGAAGCGATAATTGCCATCGATGAAGTTATTATTTCCGCCAAAATGCAAAACATTAAAACCGGCGGGATCAATTGAGCGATCGAATATGAAGCCTCCGAGATCGCGAGCGTTCGATGGTCCAAAAAAAGGAAGCATTAAGAAATTGCTGGAGCCCACCCCCCAATAGCCAAGAGTCTGTCCAAAATCTTCTCTTTCGTAATCGAGCCCTTTTTTACCAGCGACTTCAAAAAAACCGCCGAGCCCAAGAGTGGTGTTAATTATGAAGCTTGAGATAGTTGACAAGCCGTTGTCAACTTTACCTTGGGCAAAAGAATTTAATGCCGAAATTGGCAAAGTTAAATTATCGAGAAAATTACGGATTGAAGTTCGTGCAGGCTTTGGAACTGAATAGCGATAAGAGCGGGCAACATGTTCAATGAAATAACGATCAATGGTGTCGTTAAATTTATAAACTTTGCGATTAAAATTTTCAAAGGGATCATGAATCGAGCCTTTGTTGATGGCACTTTCAAATTTTGAAAATTCCTTTTCAAAATCGGCATCATTTTCTTGAGCAAAACAATTTAACGAAAATTGATTTGTCAATATTAAAAAACCAACAAAGAAACTCCATTTGCAACTATTGATTCTAAAGGCTTTAAGCATCAATTTCAAAAGATTTTATATTGGCATTAATTTCATTCAAAAGTTCTTGAAATTTTGGATCAAGTTCAGCGTTTTTAGAGATTACGTCTTCGAGAACTTTTTTAGCTTTCAAAGGCTTTTCTTTTAAAATCAAAACATAAGCGAGTTGATAATAAGCTTCATAAAATTGTGGCCAAAATTTTGTCATTATAAAAAATCTTAAACTCGCATCGCTTAAATTGCCTTTTTCGAGATGATTAATTCCAAGTTGATAATTTGTTTCAACTAAATTTTTTGATTTTTCTTTGATGGAAGCATATTCCTTAAGCGCTAAATCAGTTTTTTCCGATAAAAAACCAGAAAAATTTTTGACATTTTCTTTTATTTTTGAAGCAATTTTTTCTGATTTTTCTTCTTTTTCAGATTTTTTGCCCAGGGCTTTATTAACAAGGAATTTAATCATTTTTATAGTAAATAAAATAAGATATTGACCAACTTAACTTCTTATATTTTAAGTTATTTTGAAAATTTTTCAAATAGAATTTTTTTAAATCCTTAAAATTTTTCTTATTATTGTTTGGTAAAGAATAATTTACACCAATTTTTTTAAAAGATTTTAAAACCTCAATAAGATTTGAAAATTTTTCATAATTTTTTTCATTAATCAAGGTTTTTTTGGTAAATTGATTTTTTATTAAAATATTAGACAATTCTTGAGTTGCCGGCATTTTATTAATTGAAAATGGCAAATCTTTTAATTCTTCAAAGCTTTTATTATCAGGAACTGAAAAAGCCAAAATTCCTCGCGGTTTTAATATTTTATGTAAATTATTGAAAAGATTTTCAAAATCTTCAATCCATTGCAACGAAAAAGATGAAATAATCGCATCAAAACTCGATTCAGCAAAGGGTAAATTTTCAATATCACCACAAATTTTAGTAATTTTTTTGGTATTTTTTTGGAAATTATTTAGCATTTTTAAACTTAAATCGAACTCATAAATTTCGCAATTATCGATATTTTTCAAAATGCTTCTGGAAACAAAGCTGGTGCCACTTCCAAGATCAAGAATTTTAATTTTATTAATGTTATTAAAATCAATATTTTCAATAAAAATTTTGCATAATTTTTTAGCAACTTTTTTCTGAATATTAGCTTTTAAATTATATTCATTAACTTTAGCGGAAAAATTATAATCAATTATTTTTTTATCAAAACTCATATTTGTTAACCAAAATTAACTATAATTCTTTTTATCTAAATCTTCAATTAAAGTAACGATATGATTAACTAAATCTTCACTATTTACTTTGTGATTGGGTTTGCCATCGATATAAACATTATGGCGATCGCTTCCACCGCCCGTTATGCCAATTTGAGTATGTGCCGCCTCGCCAAGCCCATTAACGACGCAACCGAGAATTGAAACCGTGATCGGATTTTTGATATGTTCGATTCTTTTTTCAACCTCTTCGACAGTTTTAATAACGTCAAAGCCTTGTCTCGCGCAAGACGGACATGAAATTAAATTAACTCCGCGATGACGCAAACCGAGGCTTTTTAGAATCTGATAAGCAACTTTTATTTCTTCTTTTGGATCGGCCGAAAGCGAGACGCGCATTGTGTCGCCAATGCCTTGCCACAACAAAGTTCCTAGTCCAATCGACGATTTAACCGTTCCGGCGGAAAGACTTCCCGCTTCGGTAATACCAATGTGCAAAGGATAATCACAAGCTTCCGCCAAAGCTTTATAACTGGCAACCGCTAAAAAAACATCCGAGGCCTTAACGCTAATTTTAAAATTAAAAAAATCATTATCTTCCAAGATTTTAATATGACGTTGAGCCGATTCAACTAAGGCTTCGGGCGTTGGAGTTTTATATTTTTGTAAAATATCATTTTCGAGCGAGCCGGCATTGACGCCGATGCGGATTGAACAACCATAATCTTTGGCGACTTTTATCACCTCACGAACTTTATCGTCTGAGCCAATATTTCCGGGATTAATTCTTAGACATTTAGCTCCGGCAATTGCCGATTCTATGGCACGGCGATAATGGAAATGAATATCGGCGATGATTGGCACCGGACAATGTGGAATAATTTTTGCCAAAGCTTCTGAAGATTCTTGATCGGGCACTGAAATTCTAATTAATTCGGCGCCAATTTCATGACATTCATTAACTTGACGAATAGTGGCTTGAACATCAGTAGTTCTAGTGTTGGTCATGGTTTGCACAACAATTGGAGCATCGCCGCCGATTGCAACATTGCCAACAAAAATTTGTTTAGATTTACGACGATTAATAGCG
Organism: Rickettsiales bacterium UBA1997; assembly: GCA_964201025.1. GTDB lineage: Bacteria > Pseudomonadota > Alphaproteobacteria > Rickettsiales > UBA1997 > CAILUF01. The sequence goes on from CAXNDB010000005.1 coordinate 10,973, forward strand.
CGATAGGGGCGAATTTCGTTGATTTTATCTTGCATAAATTTTACGAGATATTTTTAAAAAAATTAGTAATTTTTGGGTAATTTTTTTGAAGCAAAAGATTAATTTTGATGGAATCGATTTTTGCAATATTTATAATTGAAATAAAATCTTTAAAACCAAGTCCACCAAAGTTTTTAAAAGATTTTATTTTATCAATTTTTAAAAAACTCAACACCATTAAAAAACGGAAAAAAATTACGTCAAAATTTTGTTCAAAAAATTGTTCGGTTGAATTTTCAAAAATAATTTTATCATCGATAAAACCTTGGAAATCTTGGTCTTCCAAGGTTTTTTCAATTTTAAAATTTTTTAAATTTTCAATATAATTTTCAAGATTTTCAAAAAATTCTTCATAAAAAATTTGCAAATATTTTTGATTTAAATCGAAAATATCTTTCCAGATTTCTGGGTTTGAATTATCAAGGCGGAAGGCATTTTTAAAAAAATCATTTTCAATTTTTTTTAAAGAAAATTCGGCGGTCAAAAATGATAAAAATTGCGGTAAATGCGAAACTAAAGCATAAATTTCATCGTGATTTTTGGCTTCAATAAAATCAGGATTAGCCTTGATTTGCTTAACTATTTCAAAAAGTTTTTGCGCTTCAAAAATATTATTTTGATTCTTACAAATCAGAAATTTTTTACCAAAAAAAAGGTCTTGGTTGGAATTTTCAAATCCGCTCTCGACACTTCCAGCGATTGGATGGCTGGGCACAAAATTTTGCGGAATATTTTTAAATTTAAAATCTTTAATTGAACCAATATCAAAAATTAAAGCTTGCGGATTTATTTTGGAATTAATTTTGGTAAAAATTTGTTGATAT
>CAXNDB010000006.1:0-11689 GCA_964201025.1 Rickettsiales bacterium UBA1997
AACTTGGGTTAAAACAAAAGGTCCGCACATGCCAAGGCAATGAGAAAATCCGCCAAAAAATCCCATACTTATTAAAGAAATTAAAATAATTAAATCTCCAGAATTCATAAATTTTTAATAAAATTTTTAAAATGAGCTCAATTATTTTATCCATTAAAAAAAAGTAAACGAGCTATTTTTTTGTTAAATTTTTTATTTGTGGTTTTTTAAAATAAATTATTTAAATTGAAAATAACAATGTAAGGCAAATCAATTTTAACAAATTTTTCTTAAAAAAATGCAAATCACTTTTATTAAAAAAAATAATTCTTTGAATGATGCTAAGGCTAATAATAGCAAGGCTTCAAAAGCTACGAAAATCAGTTTAAAAATTCATTTAATCACTAAAGAATTATTGAAAAAAAATAATTTACCAACTTTAAAAATTGCTCAAGATTCTCTTGAATTCGAGGCAAAATTTTTACAATCGGCGCTTTTAGCAAATAAAGATTCGGTTGAAATTTTTCTTGGTTGTGGTGATGAAAAAAAGATCGACAATAATTCGTTAAATAAAATTGGTGCTCGAATTTTAATGTTAGCAAATGGCAATAAATATTCTGAAATTGAAGTTTTAAATCATTTTAACGATGAGGCAAAGAACGTTGCTAATCTTGCCTTTGGAGCTCTTTTACAATCTTATCGCTTTAACAAATATTTTGAAAAAAAGAAGAAAGATAAAGAAGTTAAAGTTGAGAAGTTAAATTTCTTAACCAGCGATGAAAAATCGGCTCAAAAAATTTACGCTGAATTGGAAATTTTGGCAAAAAATATTTTCTTGGTGCGTGATTTAGTTTCCGAGCCGTCAAATATTTTGAATCCTGAAAGTTACGCTGAAATTTGTAAGAAAATTAAAGTAAAAGGGCTTGAAATTGAAGTTTTAGGCGAAGTTGAAATGAAAAAGTTAGGGATGGGATCGCTTCTTGGAGTTGGTCAGGGCAGTGTTAAAAAATCTCATTTAGTGATTTTAAAATGGAATGGTGGCAAAAAAGGCGAGCAACCTTTGGCGTTCGTCGGCAAAGGCGTTACTTTTGACACGGGTGGAATTTCAATCAAACCTTCCGCTAATATGGAAGATATGAAAACCGACATGGCGGGCTCAGCGGTCGTGGTTGGATTGCTGAAAAACTTGGCGGAAAGAAATGCCAAAATTAATGCGGTTGGCGTAATTGGTTTGGTCGAAAATATGCCGTCAGGAACGGCTCAACGTCCGGGAGATGTTGTGCGTTCGATGTCGGGGCAAACTATCGAAGTTATTAATACCGATGCCGAAGGGCGTTTGGTTTTAGCGGATGCTTTACACTACACTAATACTAAATTTAAACCACAGCTTATTGTTGATTTGGCGACGCTTACGGGCGCAATAATTGTAGCACTTGCCGATATTTATGCTGGCTTGTTTAGTAACGATGATTCCTTGTCAAAAAATCTAGAAGATTGCGGGCAAAAAACCGGAGAGAGAGTTTGGCGTTTGCCACTCGGTGAAGAATATGACGAAATGATTAACTCCGATATTGCAGATATGAAAAATGTCGGAAGTGGTCGCGGAGCGGGCAGTATCACGGCGGCACAATTTTTGCAAAGATTCGTTGGCGACACCAAATGGGCGCATCTTGATATTGCCGGAGTGGCGTGGAAAGGCAAGGGTGATGCTTTGGCGCACAAAGGTGCAACGGGTTTCGGCGTTCGATTGCTCGATGAGCTTGTAAGAAAATATGAAAAATAAATCATGAAAAAATTAGTTATAAATGGCGGTGTTCCTCTGTTTGGCGAAGTGCAAATTAGTGGCGCTAAAAATGCTACTTTGCCTTTAATGGTTGCTTCAATTTTATGTGACGAAAAACTTACTCTAACGAATGTTCCGCATGTTTCTGATATTTCAACTATGGCGAATTTGTTAACCAATTTGGGTGTGAAAATTACTCTCGATGGTTATGACAAAGAGCAAGGAAATCAAGGGCGCGTATTGATTCTCGATGGAAAAAATATAAACAATCCCGTCGCCGATTATGATTTAGTGCGCAAAATGCGTGCCTCAATTTTTATTCTCGGTCCACTGTTGGCGAGATGCGGGCGGGCTAGAGTTTCTTTACCCGGAGGCTGTGCAATCGGAACTCGTCCGGTAGATTTACATTTAAAAGCACTTGAAGCTTTAGGAGCAAAATTTGAATTGCGTGATGGCTATGTTGAGGGCGTTGTGGCGGGTGGTCGTTTAAAAGGTGCCGAAATTCATTTTGAAAAAGTTTCGGTCGGAGCCACTGAAAACGCTATGATGGCGGCGAGTTTGGCGAAAGGCGATACCATAATTTATAATTCGGCTTGCGAGCCCGAAATTATTGATTTAGCCAAATGTTTAAACGCCATGGGTGCCAAGGTTTCAGGGGCGGGAACTCTGCAAATTAAAATTACGGGGGTAGATAATCTTTCGAGTGCGCGTCATAAAATTATAGCAGATCGAATTGAGGCGGGAACCTACGCCATTGCTGCCGGAATTACTAAAGGAAAAATCAAAATTAAAGGCTTGGAAAGTTGGATTTTAACTGGCTTTAAAGATGAATTAGAGAAGGCGGGATTGATTTTTACCCAACTTGAAAATGATGCGATCGAAGTGTCGCGCAACCAAGATTTCATTAACGCCGTCAATATTTCAACCCATCCTTATCCCGGATTTCCGACTGATATGCAAGCACAATTTATGGCGTTGATGACTTTGTCAAACGGCGTTGCGACTATCGAAGAAAATATTTTCGAAAATCGTTTTATGCATATTCTAGAATTAGTGAGAATGAATGCCAATATTGAATCGCGAGGCAAATTGGCAATCGTCAAAGGCGTTAAAAATTTAAAAGGTGCGGAAGTTATGGCAACCGACTTGCGTGCTTCGGTTTCTTTGGTTTTGGCGGGTTTGGTGGCGGAAGGAAAAACTACAATTAATCGTCTTTATCACCTCGAACGTGGTTATGAAAGAATCGCCGAAAAGCTTGTCAATTGTGGCGCTGATATTAAAACTATTTATTAAATTTTATCATGATAAATCTAATTGCAAAAAAAATTTTTGGCTCGGTTAATGAAAGAAATGTCAAACTTTTGATGAAAGATGTCGATAAAATTAATGCCTTCGAGCCAGCAATGTCAAGTCTTACTAATGATCAACTAAAAAATAAAACTCAAGAATTTAAATTTCGTTTAGAAAAAGGTGAAAGGCTTGATGATATTTTGCACGAAGCGTTTGCTGTTGTTAGAGAAGCTTCTAAGCGTGTTTTGCAAATGCGACATTTTGATATGCAATTGGTCGGTGGCATCGCTTTGCATCAAGGAAAAATCGCCGAAATGCGAACGGGAGAAGGAAAAACTTTGGTGGCAACTTTGCCAAGTTATTTGAATGCGCTTACGGGGAAGGGCGTTCACATCGTTACGGTGAATGATTATTTGGCGAAGCGTGATTCAGAATGGATGGGTAGAGTTCATGAGTTTCTAGGGCTTACGGTCGGTTGTTTAATTAATGATCTCGAAGATGAAGAGCGCAAACAAGCTTATAATTGCGATATTACTTACGCTACCAACAATGAACTCGGTTTTGATTATTTGCGTGATAATATGAAATATGATTTCGATGAAATGGTGCAAAGACGTAATTTTGCGATCGTCGATGAAGTCGATTCAATTTTGATTGATGAAGCACGAACACCATTAATTATTTCGGGACCGACCAACGATAATTCAAAATTATATGAGTCGATAAACCGTTTAATTCCTAAGCTCCAAGCCGAACATTTTTTAGTTGAAGAAAAAGAGCGTGGAGTTTTTTTAACCGATATTGGTATTGAATTTGTTGAAAAAACCTTGAAAGAATCGGGAGCAATTTTAGAAAATTCAACGCTTTACGATCCAAATAATATTTCGATAGTTCATCACGTAAATCAAGCTTTGAAGGCACATAAAATTTTCAAAAATGAAATTGATTATATTGTGAAAGATGGTGCGGTTGTAATTATTGACGAATTTACCGGCAGAATGCAAGAAGGACGAAGATTCTCCGACGGCTTGCACCAAGCCTTGGAAGCTAAAGAAGGCATGAGAGTTCGTAACGAAAATCAAACTTTGGCATCGATTTCTTTCCAAAATTATTTCCGTTTATACGATAAATTGGCGGGAATGACGGGAACGGCAACCAATGAGGCGGTAGAGTTTGAAGAGATTTATAATTTGCGAGTAGTTGAAATCCCTACGAACCGTAAAGTAAGTCGAGTTGATGAAGATGATGAAATCTACAAAACCGAGGAAGCAAAATATGATGCGATTATCAAATCGATTAAAGAGTCTTTTGAAAAAAAACAGCCCGTATTGCTTGGGACTGTGAGCATTGAGAAGTCTGAATATTTATCACAATTATTAAAAAAACATAAATTACCACATAATGTTTTGAATGCCAAATATCACGAAAAAGAGGCGGAAATAATTTCACAAGCGGGGACTCCGAGCACCATCACCATTGCCACCAACATGGCAGGACGTGGGACTGATATTATGCTTGGAGGCAATCCTGAAATGTTAATCGGCGATGAAATTGATCCCGAAAAAATTGCTAAAATTAAAGCTAAAGTTGAAGAAGACAAAAAAATTGTGATCGAGGCGGGAGGGCTTTACGTTCTTGGAACCGAACGACATGAAAGTCGTAGAATTGACAATCAACTTCGTGGTCGATGCGGTCGTCAGGGCGATCCCGGAAAATCAAAATTTTATTTATCGCTCGAAGATGATTTAATGCGAATTTTTGGTTCGGATAAATTGAAAAATATGCTTTCACGATTTGGCTTGAAAGATGATGAAGCGATATTTCATCCGATGATTACTAAAACGCTCCACGGTGCTCAGCGAAAAGTTGAAGCCCGCAATTATGAAATGCGAAAAAATTTGTTGAAATATGATGATGTCGTCAATTATCAAAGAAAAAATATTTACGCTTTACGCAATGAATTAATTGTCTCAAAAGATATTTCCACGAAAATTAAAAAAATTATTAGTCAAATTAATCAAGATTTAGTCGATGATTGCATTCCGAAAAATTCATATTTTGAAAAATGGGAAATTTCTTTGCTTGAAAAAGAATTATTAAGAATTTATGGCTTAAAGCTTGATATCAATGAAATAGCCAAGCAAGACGGCGCCTCGGAAAAGGAAATTATTCAATTTATTAATCGAGAAATTAATCAACATTTCGATGAAAAAGAGCAAAAATATGGCGAATATATAATCCGTAGAATTGAAAAACAGATTTTTTTACTCACCCTCGATTCGGAATGGAAAGATCATTTATTTTCGCTCGATAAATTGCGTCAAAGCATTAATTTGAGGGCTTACGCGCAAAAAGATCCGCTAATTGAATATAAAAAAGAAGGCTTCAATATGTTTGAAGATATGATGCTTAGGGTCGAGGAACAGCTGATTTCAAGGCTTTCGCATGTTGAAATTGCGATGAGCTCGAATGAGGGTGAAGTTAATTTAATCGCTCACGCGTCAAAACAAAAAACTTTTGAATCACGAGTTGATCCTAATTTTTCTCCGCAAAAAAATGAAAATGTTAAAGTGCCAACAGCACCGATTCGTAGTAATTTTGATCCAGCCAATCGTGATCCGCGCGACGCTTCAACTTGGGGTCAGGTTGGACGCAACGAGCCTTGTCCTTGTAGCAGTGGCAAGAAATATAAAAACTGCCACGGCGCTTAAACTTAATTGTACTAAGTTAATTTATATTACTTTTTGTTGAGTATTATTTTTTAATAAAATAGAAAAGGTTATCCTTAATTTATTATTAAAAAATAATCTCAATCATAATGCTAAATCCCAGTACTCCCCAAAATGCGAGAAATCATGAAGGGTTAAAAAATTTTCTTCGAGATATTAATACATTTCTAGAAGGCACAAACCCCGATGACTTTGAAAATGGAAAATTGGAAAAAATATTTGTTTTTCTAAATAGTGAAAGATCGGTGGGAATGGATAGTAAAGATTTTGTTGAAATAATAAAAGGTGCTGGATTTGAATATGATCGGGACAAACTATCATTAATTGATAATTTTTTTAAAAGCGAAAGATCGAAGGGAATAAATGGCGAAGATTTTGTTAAAATAATAAAAGGTGCTGGATTTGAATATGATCGGGACAAACTATCATTAATTGATATTTTTTTTAAAAGCGAAAGATCGGAGGGAATAAATGGCAAAGATTTTGTTGAAATAATAAAAGGTGCTGGATTTAAAAATGATCTGCACAAACTATCATTAATTGATAATTTTTTTAAAAGCGAAAGATCGGTGGGAATCAATCATATTCAATTTATAGAATTTATAAAAGTTGCTGAATTTATAGATGATCGGGATAAGCGGGAATCAATTAGTAATTTTCTTTCAAGCGATAGATCATCGGGAATAAATGTCGAAGATTTTGTTGAAATAATAAAAGTTGCTGAATTTAAAGATGATCGGGATAAGCGGGAATCAATTAGTGATTTTCTTTCAAGTCAAAGGTCCTCAAACATGACTCTTGAAGATTTTGCTAAGATGATAAAAGAAGTTGGATTTCAATATCAAGTGGATAAAACAATTGAATTATACAAAAACAAATTCTCATCATCAGAAAATTATATTAAAAATTTTTTTAATATAGTCAAAGAGCTTAATCCAAGCGAAACCATGCAATGTAAATTTTTAGAAGCATTTATTTTAAATACCGAAGTAAATCAAGATAATTTTGAATATTTAAAACCATTTATTAAAGAATTGAAAGATGATGAAAATGTTTTTTTAATAATTAATACTCTAAAAAATCGAGGAGTGCTCAACGAGGAAAAAGATATTCTCGATTTATTAGGTGGCAGAGTAAGAAAACAATATACTTTTTTAACCGAAATTGTTGATAAAAAGAGCTTAGAAAATTGTATTGATGCCACTGGAATTGCGACTTTAAAAAGAACCTTTGGTGAAGATTTAAAAATTGGAGATAAACCAATCAACATTGCTGATTTATTTGCTTACTATGATTGTAAAAATCAAACTTCAACTTTATCAACAATGTTAAAGCCAGAATTTAAAAAAGAATTGCGAGATAATTTTGCACTTTCGGCAGAAATGTTGTTATATAAATCCGCAGAATTAGATAAATTAAATCAGTTATTGGGCGAGAGAGGAGTAAGTTTCGACGTTAAAAATCATTTATTAGAAAACGCAAAATTATGCGATTATCTCAAAGAAAAAGTTGGAGATATTTCGGAAATTGATCATGCAAAAACATATCAAATAAAGTTTGCAAACTTTGGAATTGAAGAAGAAAAAAAAGCTGAAATAAATACCCTTTTTAACAGATTATTGCAATCTCCAAATCCAGACAAGGAAGAGGTGGCAACTTTTTTTAAAGATTTAATCGGATTCGAGTTGGATGAAAATGGCATATCACATAAGAAAGATGATTTAGCGAATTTTTTTAAAGATTATAAAAAAGAAATCGTTCACTGTTTTTGTAATCAAAATTTAAAAAAAGGAATTTTTTTAAATTTGTTAATAACACTTAGTGATGGTTGTTATGCTAATATCGGTATGCAATTTAGGAAAGCACTTTATGGTGCCATGATTGAAGATGAGCAAGCAAAAATTTTGTATGGTGTTGCGGATACGCAAATATTTTCAGTGATAGCTAATAAAGAGCTAGATATTACTCATGCTGGTTCGCCAGTAAATAACAGCATAATTAAGTCATATTTATTATCGCCGATGCGACTCGTAGAAAAACTTTCTCAAGAGGAGTCGTTGAATATTAACAAGGCAAGCGAAATTATTGAGGCCAATATTAATAGAGATGATTTCGAGAGGATGCTAGTAAGATTGCAAGAAAAAACTGATGAAATGTCGGTTGAAGCGGGGGGCGAATTTTTAAATCAAAAAGCCAAAGAAATTGCAAGTTATTTGATAGTAAAAAAAGTTTTTGGCGAAGAGAAAATCAAGGATTTGACAAGTAAAAATCCGCAGTTAAGAGAATTGGGGGATTTTGTTTATGATAGAGCCTTAAATGCTTCACCAGAGGCTTCGCCCCAATTATCACAGCAAGCTTCGTCAAGAGGCGGTTGTTTTTCTTGTTTTAGATTGGGGACGAGAGATAGATAATTGTAGTTACAAATTATAATCTTCGATTTTTTAAAAATTTATATTGCACTTAAAATAAAATTAATTTAAAACTTTTTTTAATGTATTTTAATATAAATTAAAATTTTTCTATGAAAGAAAATAAAAATCCAGCCGATAGTTTAACAGATAATGATATAAATCATGCCCTCGATTTGCCAATTAGTGATCCGATTTTACAAAATTTTTCAATTGCTGATAATCGAGATGAAAACGAACTAAAGAGAACTGAATATAATAATGAATTTAATAGTCTAACTAAGAAATTTTCAGAAGAAAATCAAGATAAAAATCTTGAATTAATTAATGATTTTTTAAAAAATAATCAAAAAAATTTAACCGAAGAAAATATTAAATCCCTAAAAGAATCCCTTCAAAAAGAATCCAAAATTAAAAATTTTGAAGATGTAAATAATTTAATAGATATTCATAACTTTCTTAATAATACAGATAAATCAATTGAAAGTGATGTAAATTCTTTTGGTGAATTAATGGAAAAATTTAAAAAAGAACCGACAATTATAAATGATGATACTAAAATAAGTTTATTTAATGATTTTATTAATAAAAAAAATGATAAAAAATTAAGTCCCGCTGATTTCAATCATTTGATGTCGAAGCTTGATATTAAAGACGATAATAAGAAAACAAAATTGACTATTGATTTTATTGAAAGCGACAAATGTGAGGAAAATAATTTAGAAAATTTACTCCGAGGACTTTTAACAAATGACAAAAGTAAATCAAATAATTTAACAAACGCAGAAACTATTTCCGATGCTATTGATTTAATAGAAAGTCGAATAAATGATAATAATAATTTTTTTAAAAATCCAAAAATAATAGAAAAATTAATTAAAAATTTGCCAAATAACAAAAATATTCAGAATGATTCGGAGTATAGCAAATTAATAGAATTTATTAATAAACATGAAGTTGATCCGAAGAGTATTGATATAATTTCTAATTTTACGGATAGAAATTCCATTATTGAATCACGTTTAAATCCAGATTTAATTTATGCCAATTCTATTTCATCGCCTCGAGGGCAATCGTCAGTTATAACGGAGTCTGCATCATCGTCACGAGGTGAAAAAACAGTAAGTTTGCCACTAAGTGAAGAATCTCCACCGAATTCACCTAGGGTTACAAAGGCTAGTTGCTTTACGTTTTTAAATTGTTTTAGAAAAAAATAGCTGGTCTGGTCGTCGGTAAAGATTTAATCTGCATTTTTTAAGAAATTGATAATTTTTTGCCATTAAAAAAACTAAAATTTTTAATTTATAAAATCAAAAATCTTTTTACAAAGATTACAATTCCAAATCCATTAATTCCTTGAAAAAAAATTTAACAGAGTTAGCTTTAAAATAACTAAAATACTTCCAAATTTTTTCTATTTTTTTCAAATAGAAACTGCAAAAAATTATATCGCAAGATCATTTATTTGACGATTATTTATTTTTCTAAATTTAATAATTTTGATTAATAAACCAATTAAACCAAAGCAACGAGAGGTATCATTTGGCTCGGTTTCATTGTACAATTTTTTAAGATTACGAAGAGGAACAAAAGGAAACTCATGATGAGTTTTGTGATATGTAGCGGGACCTCCAAGGGTAAAAAAAGTCATAGCAAAAGTTCGAGTTCTGCCAAATTTGTTATCAACCATAAAATGATCAAGGAACTCCGACCAATACAAATAAGAAAGACCAGACCAAATAAATGGAATCACCCAAAACAAAATCAGTTCTTTGAGTAAATTAAAATAGCTAAAAATTCCAAATATTAAAACCCAGAAAAAAATGACTTTTTTGCTTTTTAAATCAGATTGATTAAAAAAATAATACACTCCAATAATGCCAAGAAATGGCATTAGGAGAATTTTTACAAAAATATTAACATTAGCATCAAATTTGTTATCTTGATTTATGAACCCAAAAAATTTATAATCTTTGTATAAATGATCACTTTGCTTCATTAAATTGGTATGATGATTATTATGCTCATCATGATAACTTTTATAAGTTAAAAAAAATGGCAAAGCGACAAATATTTCTGAATATTCGTTTAATTTATGATTTTTAAATAAATTGAAGTGAGATGCTTCGTGTAACATAACTTCGGATAATGAAAATTGGAAAAGCCCAATAAACCACACTAAAACAAAATACCCCAAGAAATAATACAGTGAACTGCTAAAATTGATATTTTGAAATAAATATATAAATAGCAGAATAAAAAAATAATCTTTTAACAAATAATAAAATCCATAAAAATTGTTTTTTTCTTTATATTTTAAAGCGATGTCTAGTCTTTTTTTTCTATCTTCAGTTGACATATGACAAGATGGAAGTATTTCATTTTCTTGTAACGAATTTTGTGATTCAACGTTTTTTATTTCAAAATTTGTGCTCATTGTATTAAAATATATTTAAAGTTATTAAATTTTTAATCGACAAATTAAATTATAGCAAAAAAAAAACAACTAAAAATTTTAAATTAATCTTTACTCGGCAAAATATTTGCCGTTGAAGACCGCCTATTAAACTTCCCCAAACAAATCTGGCATATTTAATTTTTTAATTATTTTATAATTAGAGATGTTGGGGAAGATAAAATAAATGATTTAGAAAGTAAGAATCCGATTTTCTCGGAACTAAAAAATCTAAATTTTTAATTAATAAAATCAAAAATCTTTTTACAAAAATTACAATTCCAAATCCATTAATTCCTTGAAAAAAAATTTAACATAGTTAGCTTTAAAATAACTAAAAAAATTCCAAATCTCAATCTCAATTTTAACAAAATTTATGAAAAAAATAACTACTTTTTTAGCGATGTTTTTTGTCGCCTTAATTTCTTCTAAAATAGCTTTGGCGCAAGATGCCTCTAGCACAGAAAATAAATACACAATCGAAAAAAATCACACGAGCGTAATGTGGATTGCCGATCATTTTGGTTATTCAAAAGTTTCGGGAAAATTTACTGATATTTCGGGAGAAATTGTGTTTGATGAGAAAAAACCACAAGATTCTTCAGTGCAAGTTGAAATAAAAACTGATAGTATTGCAACTGGATTGCCTAAGTTCGAAGAGCATTTGAAAAGTAAAGATTTTTTCGATGTAAAAACTTTCCCAACCGCCAAATTTGTTAGTAAAAAAATTATTGTTGAAGGCAAGAAAAATAAAGCTCAAATCGTTGGCGATTTGACTTTACTTGGAGTTACCAAAGAAGTGATTTTGAAAGCTGAATTTAACAAATCAGCACCAAATCCAATGAGCCAAAAACCAACAATTGGTTTTAGTGCAAAAACCACCATCAATCGTTCGGATTTCGGCGTTAAATATGCCATCCCAAACATTGCTGATAAAGTTGAATTAGTAATTGAAGTTGAAGCCAATCGTTAATTTTAATCGATTAAATTTCATAAAATATTTGGCGAGATTTTTATTAATCTCGCCATTTTTTTTGCCTAAAAA
>CAXNDB010000007.1:0-11502 GCA_964201025.1 Rickettsiales bacterium UBA1997
AATATAAAAAATACGAAGAAAAGTTTAAGACTCGAAAGACTGATACTTCAAACCTTGGTCTAATATCTGAACTTACAGAAAGTGAAACGACCTTAAAAAATTTAATAAGTTCATGTTTGCACTTATCAGAAAAAACTAAATTGCCAACATTTTTTAAAGATATACCATATAACGAACCAAAACCTTATGAAATTAATAATAAGGATTTTGATGAAGTTTTAAAATATTTGGAATATGAACAAATTAAAGCTTATTATGAACAAAATCCACCAACAAAAATTAAATATGATCCTCCGCCAAATGATACATTAGATGACTTATTTAAACCAATTAGAGATCTTCCAAGCAACATTCTCAAAACTTTTAGATGCATTCGCGCCGATGATTCTTCAGATGGAAAAAAAGATCCAACTAATGCACGAAAATAAACCTAATCAAACAAACCGGATTTTTTCTTCGGGGCGAAGTCGGCTGGGAGTTTTTGTTGAATTTCTTTCGGCAATAAACGAAATAAAATTTTAGCTTTATCTGCGCTATAATTTATAAAATTTTGTGAGAAAATGCTCGAAGAAATCGCATCACGAAATTTATTTTTTTCAATATCATCAAAGTTTTTTTCCACAAATTCGGCGAGGTTTTTCACCAAAAAATAAGATGAATCTTCAATAATTTGACTTAAAAAAGTTTTTTTAAAAATTAAATTTAACGGATTAAAATTTTTACTTTTTGCCAAAATAATTGTTTTTAAAATTTCTTTGTCGGCATTTTCAAAATAAGCTATCGAAGAGGCTTCAGAGAAAGAATATTCATAGTTTTTCGATAAAAATAAAGTGGCATAATTAACCTCAACTTTTTTAGAAAAAACTTGTTTTAAATCGATGGCTTTATTTAAAAATAAATCATTTTGGTAGATGATTTCTAAAAATCTTCTTTTGGATTCGGTTAAAATTATATTTTCAAAAAAAACTGCCAAAAAAAAGACAATTAAATTTGAAGATTTTTCATATTCCAAGCATTTTAAAAAGGAATCTAAAACCGTTGATTTAATTGAATCATTAATTTTATCAAAATTAACAGCGATGGTTTTTATTTTTTTAGTAATTATCGAAAGCTCTGATGCTGTAGCCTTTTCAGCATTATAATCAAACAAACAAATTTCAATAAAGCTTTGAATAATTTGATTATTTTGCAAATTTTGAGTCTTAATAAAATTACAGATTTCAAGATAAATTGCCTTGAAATTATCAGGATTTTTTACTTGATTTTTCAAAGTAAATTCTTCGCTTAAAAAATAATTATTAAAATAAAATTTCTGATTTTTTTCATTAAAAAAATTATTGTTTTGAAGAAGCTCTATATCCTTGACATCATAGACTTCGCAAAGATTATTTTTTACTAAAAAATTCTTTAATTCTGCAGTTTGAAACTTAATCGCTTTTTCAATTTTAATTGCATCATAATTTAATTCATTGAACAAATTTTTTATCTCAAAAAGCAGAATTTTTCCATCATTTTGAAAAAAATAAATTTCACCACTAAAACCGTTAGAAATTAAATTTCCAAAAATATCAAATATTTGATCGGAGGCTTGAAAGACATGGTCTAGAGAGTTGTAGGATTTATTGATTTTGTTAATATGGATTAGCGCCCGATTGGATAATTTTTCACCGATCGCAATAATATTTTTTTGAATAAATTCTTTGTTTTTTAAATTGTCGCCTTCGATTGTTAAAAGAGCGATTTTAAAATTTAAATCGATTAATTGTGAAAAATTTATAGCGACTTTCGGGGTTTTATCGGCATTAAAACTTAAGCAAATATTTTGAAATTCATCAAGCTTAAAATCAATAAACAAAATGTCGGCATTTTTTGTTTTTGTATAAGCATTATTGAAATTATCAAAAGAGCTTGTGGATGTATGTGTTATAAGATATTTTTCGACCATGTTTTTTTTCAAAAATCATTAATCATTTAACTATTGTTTCAAGCTTTTGGTTTAATAAAAAAATCATTAAAAAAAACTGTAATTTTTTAGCACAAAATTTTAGTTTTTTTTGGAAAAATTTTTTAAAAAAAATTATTACAAATCCCAGCGGGCTTTTGGCAAAAAATTTAAATCATCGATTAAATTATTTTGTAATTTTTCGATACCAACCCAAGCAATCATCGAAGCGTTGTCGGTACATAATTTTAAAGGCGGAGAGCCAATTTTTAAACCATATTTTTTAGCAAAAATTGCGAGCTTCGAAATCAAAAATTTATTTGCCGAAACGCCTCCTGCAATAATTAAATTTTCAATTTTTTGATCATCATAATCATCTAGACAAGCTTCGTGAAAATTTACCACATTTTGCAAACGATTTATTAAAATTTCGGCAACCACACTTTGAAATGAAGCGCAAATATCAGCTTTAGTTTTTTGCGACATTTTTTGCGGAGTAATTTCGTGATTAAATTCCATTCCAGTAATTTTTTCAATCTCTCTGCGAACCGCTGTTTTCAGGCCTGAAAATGAAAAATCAAATATATGTTGATGGCTTTTGGCGTCAATTAATGGTCGTGAAAATTTGAATTTTTTTTGATCACCAATTTTAGCAAGCTTTTCAACTTCAGGTCCTCCCGGATAAGGCAAACCAAGCATTTGAGCCACTTTATCGAAAGCTTCGCCAAGTGCATCATCGATAGTTTCGCCAATTTTTTCATAATCACCCAAACCCCTAGCGAGCAAGATTTGACAATGTCCGCCCGACACCAACAATAATAAATACGGAAACTCAATATCATCAACAAGTCGCATTGTTAAAGCATGTCCTTCGAGATGATTTACCGCCAAAAAAGGTTTATTATAAATCGCCGATAAAGTTTTAACGCAAGTCATGCCAACTATTAATCCGCCGATCAAACCCGGACCGCAAGTCGATGCGAAGCCATCAATATCGCTAAATTTTAAATCCGCTTCTTTTAAAGCTTGTAAAATCAATTTATCAATTACTTCGAGATGCGAACGCGCTGCGAGCTCGGGAATTACTCCGCCATAAATTTTATGTTGATCAATTTGCGATAAAATTACATTGGCTAAAATATTTTTTTTATCATCAACGATGGCGACAGCACTTTCGTCACAAGAGGTTTCGATTCCTAAAACTATCATAAAATTTATTTAATTTTGCTATTTTTTTGCAGAAAATTTTCGAGCATAATTAAAGAATTTTCAAGAGTTAAATTGCGATTTTTGTTACGATTATTACCAAAAATAAATTTTTCAACTTGGTTAAAATTTTTGGTAACTAACGCAATAAAAATTGTGCCGACTTTTTTATCCAGCGTTGCTCCCGTAGCTCCGGCAATGCCGGTAATAGCAATGGCGATATTTGCATGAGAATTTTCTAAAGCCCCGCGAGCCATTGCCAAAGCCACTTCTTCGCTTACCGCTCCAAATTCTTCGAGCAATTTTTTATCGACATTTAGTAAATCAATTTTGCTTTGATTGGAATAAACGATAAAACCACGATCAAAAATTTTTGACGAACCTTCGATTTCAGTGAAAAGCCCTGATAATAAGCCTCCGGTGCAGGATTCGGCACAAGTAATTTTTAAATTTTCTTGAGATAATTTTTGATTTATTGCACTAATTTTGGTAATTAATTTTGTTGAAAAATTCATCTAAAAACTCCGGCAATTCTTTCGACTTCAATAGTTTTTTTCGACATTCGCAGTGCCGAAAGCATTTCTTCGTGATGTTCAACACTTTTTACATCAATATTTATCAACACTTCGAAAGTATCGGCACAACGATTGGTAGTTTTAATATGCCCAATATTCATTTTCTTTTTAGCGATAATGTTGGTGATATCAGCCAGCGCCCCGCTTTTATTTTCAACCACTACGCGGATTTGACTCGAATAAGATTCATCACCAATTTCTTCATCATTTTTCCAACAAACATCGAGAACTCTTTGCGGATTAAGTGCCAAATTTTTTAAATTTAAACACATTTGATTGTGAATGGTAACTCCCGTTCCGGTGTTGATGATACCAACAATTGAATCTCCCGGAATCGGGCTACAACAGCCCGCATAGCGAATCGCCATGCCATCGACCAAACCATCAATTGGTAATGAATGATGTTTTTTCGTAGTTTTTTGTTGGCTTTTAGAATTTTTTAAATGCTTATTTTCGACTTCATAATCGGGATAAATAACTTTAAATATATCTTGGCGAGAAATCGTTCCATCCGCTACTCTAAAGCATAAATCTGCGGTATTTTTTTTAGCAAATTTATTTAAAGATTTTTCTAAAATCGCTTCACTAAATTCAACATTTTTACTTAAGAAAAATTTTTGCAAAATTGCTTTGCCAAGAACGCTATATTCGCTATATTTTTCATTGCGAATAAAATTACGAATCGAGGTTTTTGCCTTAGAAGTTGTGGCGAATTGAAGCCAATTTGGCGAAGGTTTAGCATTTTTAGCGGTTAAAATTTCAACTTGATCACCATTCTCGAGCCTTTGTCGAAGCGGAGCAATCGCCCCATTAACTTTGGCAGAAATACAACGATTACCAACTTCGGAATGAACGGCGTAAGCAAAATCAATAATCGTCGAACCGAGTGGCAAATTAAAAATATCACCATTCGGAGTGAAGCAAAAAACCTCATCATGATGCATCGATAATTTATTATTTTTCAAAACCTCACTGGCACTATCAGAATTTTCAAACAGATTTATAAGCTCGCGGATCCAGCGATATTGGTCGTTCTCCTTGCCAACAATTGCAATTTTATTCTTAGTTTTTTTGTTAATTTTTTCTTTGTAATTCCAATGCGCCGCCACTCCGAGCTCGGAAATTTCATGCATCGAAATATCGCGAATTTGTATTTCAATTTTTTTATTAAAAGGTCCAAGTATCGCCAAATGAAGCGATTGATAACCATTTTCTTTGGGCGTGCTGATATAGTCCTTGAAGGTGCTTGGAATCATGTTAAAATTGGAATTTACAATTCCCAAAGCACGATAACATTCGCCAATATTTTTAACAATAATCCGAAACGCCATAATGTCGTGAAGATTATGAAATCCAATATTTTGACGCTTCATTTTTAACCAAATCGAATAAGGTTTTTTTTCACGCCCTTCAATATCGGCTTCAAAATTTTCATTCTTAAAAATTTCGGTGAGTTGTTGTAAAATTTTATCGACTAAATCTTTGTTTTTTTCGCGAATTTCAGTAAGTTTTTCGGTAATTTGCAAACGAGCTTGCGGATCAATAATATCAAACGCTAATTCTTGAATTTCATCTTTAATTTTGCTTAGACCGATGCGTCCCGCAAGTGGTGCATAAATCTCCAAACTTTCGCTGGCTTTTTTTATTCTTTTTTCCTTCGAAGGCACAAAATGCAAGGTTCGCATATTATGCAAACGATCCGCCAATTTAACCAACAGAACGCGAATATCTTGCGACATCGCCATCGCTAATTTGCGAAAGTTTTCCGCTAATCTTTCATTTTCATTGATATTTACAACGTCAATTTTGCCTAATTTAGTTACGCCATCGACCAGCCTCGAAACCTCGTCACCAAAGGCTTCGTTAATATCATCTAAAGTTAAATCAGTGTCTTCGACAACATCATGAAGCAAAGCGGTGATTATCGATTGTTCGTCGAGTTTTAAATCGGCGATAATTTCGGCAACGGCAATTGGATGGGAAAAATATGTGTCACCAGAATGACGTTTCTGCGAGCCATGAGCATCTTTGGAAAGGATATAAGCCTTTTGAATTAAAGCGGAATTGACTTGCGGATTATATGTTTTTATTTTAGCGATTAATTCGTTTGATGTTAGCATAATTAAAGAATTAATCGGTGTTATATAAAATTAATTTAGGTGAAATTTAATTTATCAAGAAGCGGTTTGCAACAAAAAAAATTCTAATTTTTTATTTTAAAAACAAAATCAAGAAAAAAAGTACCAGGTTCCTTTTATTCAAAGAAAAAGATGAAGCGTTTATCAACAAGGGAAATCTAAAAACCCAAATTTTATCGCGGATACGGCGATTTACTCGCCGTGTAGCGATTCAACTCAAAGCTAAATTTGCGAAGCAAATTTAATGTGTAACACTCGAAATAACGCTTCCAATCTTAAATCAGGCGATTGAATTTGAAGGCGAGTCTGCGTAAGCCTACCCTAATGTAGGCGCGCAAAGACGAGACCTGATAAATTCATTCGCATCATTTAAGAGTGGAGCGTTATTGGAAGTGTTATTAGTCGTTGACGTCGATATTTTCCGATACAAAGCTATCATCTTTCAAAATAATATTTGATTCAGTTTCTTCGGAAATTGCTTCAACAATATTTTCATCGGAAGAGCTGATATTTAAATCAACCATGCCACGATTTTTAATAGAATTTATAATATTTTTACGTTGAGCATCAACATCAATTAAATCGCTGGCAATCTCACGTAATGCGATAACTGCGGGTTTTTCTTTGCGATCAAGATTGGTGTTTGAGCCTGATAATATTGCCTTGGCACGATTGCTCGCAATTAAGCATAATTCAAAACGATTCGGAACGACTTCAACGCAATCTTCAACGGTTATTCTGGCCATTTTGTTTAATTTTTTGGATTATAGATATATCGCCAAATTAGATTTTCAGCAATTATTTGCTCACAATTTTAAACAATATTTTTTCAAATGCAACCTAAAAAATTGGTAATTTTTCAAAATATTTTGTTAAAATTAAATTTATCGACGCGAACCGCTCTGCATTTTTGTTGACTCTCTTTCAACAACCGCCATTTTTTCTTTTTCATAAAGACTTTGTAAATCTTTTCTTAATTCATTAAAACTTAGTTTTGATTCACGATTTTTAGATAAACTCACAATTTCATCGACTAAATCAGAATTTTTTTGTAAATATTTTAAAACCTCATTATCCTCCAAAGTTATAATTATAGAAAATTTTTCTTTAAAATTATCGTCAGAAATTTTTTCAATATCAAAATTAGCATTGTTGCGAAAAAAATTTATTATTATGCTTTTCGCATCATCAATTCCTTTAATTTTATCTTCATCGCGATTTAATTCTTCAATTAAATCTTTCACAAAAATAGCATCGCTTTTTATGATTTCTTCGCGACTATTTATAAAGCTTACATTAAAATTTGAATCCAAAGTATTTGGTTTAACAAATGCATTTGTAAAAAAATCTTTCAATTCTTGGTTGTTTACATTGACAAGTTTATCATTAAATAATTTTAAACAATAACACAATTTTTTTACGTCATCAATACCAGCTTTAGAAGCGTGACCTCGACCGGTAAGTCCCGCTCTTGAAAAACCTCTAAGCTCCATTTCTTGATAAGCATTAAGCATTGCATCTTTATCGCCCATGGCATAATCAAGAAAGAAATAGATTCTACTTTCGATATCCCGCTTAAATCTTGCACCTTCACCTTGAACAACTTCTTTTTGATAAATTGTTTCAACGGTTTCCTTTAAAAGATTGTGAAAATAATTTTTTGCAAGATTTTCTGGATTACGAACAATTGGCGGATTAAAATTTTGAGCATATTGATTAAATCTTTCAATGCTTTGTGGCGAATTAAATTCAGCATCAAAATCATTCAAATTACTTTTTGTTAAATCATTTGCAAAATTCATTTGATAAAAATTTAACTTTCCACTATTATATCCTTGAATTTGATTGGCTATTTTATTTACTTGAGATCTTCCCAATAAAAATAGTTCTAAAATTATCAAATCTTGCATTTTTAATAATTTAACTGATGCGGGTGGCTGAATAACTTTCTCAGGCTCTTCTCGACCGAGGGAATCATCTTCACTTTCGTATCCTTGCGGATCTTTATTTTGCACTTCTTCCTCCCTTGGCAACTTAAATTCGGGATTATCTGCAACATATTTTGAAGCTTCCTTTTGAACTCTTTCCAAAGTTTTTTTATCTTCAATTTCTACTAATTTTTTTTTCAATTCGAGAATTTCTTTATCTATCGAATAATGTTGATCAAAATTAATCTTAAATTCTTCTTGAAATCCATTCAAAGCTGAAAAACATTTTTTTGCTTCCTCGATTTTTTTTTCAATCTTTTGTTGATTTATTTCTTTATCATTTTTTTCTTCGAAAATTGCGTTTAGATTATCAATTTTATCTTCTGTTTCTTTAAATTTATTCTGAATCAATATTTTTAATTCTTTCATTTTTTGTGCTTTTTCCCGAGTTATTTTCTCATCCTCTTCCTTCTCCATTGTTGCTTTTTTGGCATTTAAATCATCGCGAAAATGAGCTTCAAATTCTATTAAAGTTGTAATAACCTTTTCAACTTTTTCGGGCAATAAATCTTTATTTAATTGTAGAATTAATTTTTTAGATTGTCGATTTTCCTTAATCTCAAACGAATCTTTATCGCTAAAAAAAATCTTTATTTTATTTTTTAATTCCCCAGAAAGACCGGCAAATTCCAGCTTTAATTCTTTGTCATTAAAAACAATTTTTTCATCGCAAATTGAAGATAATTTATTTTCGATATCCTTAACCGTTAAAACTCGCTCTTCTTCTTTTTTTGGTTCTTTATTTTGCCGAAATTTTCTTCTTAAATGATTGGCGAAATAAATTATCATTGCAGTTGTGCCAACAATTCCAAAATTAATAATTGAAGGAGCAAATCTAGTTGGCGAAAAACTTTCTTCGGCATTTAAATGTGAACGCAATGGGGGTCGCGCCGACTCTCCTATGTTGCCTTGGTAACCCATTGAAATTTGTGGCATTACAATATCTTTTTTAGGCATCTCATATATTCCATCTTTTAAGCCATAAGGAGGATCAGAAACTTTTCTTAAAAACTCAGGAACATCGTATTCTCCATTCTTTAATCCGTACATTGCAAATTAATTAGAATTATTAATAAGTAAAAAAAACTAACTAATAACTAAATTTAACTAAAATTACTTTCAAGAAAAATTGCCTCAGAGTGCAAAAATGACATGGAAAAAAATGAAATTGGAAGGTTTTGGATTGTAATTAGAGCTTACGTTATTTGCAAAAAAGTACCACTTAATGATTGCAAATTAAGCTTCATCTTTTTGGCTAAAAATTTATCTGAGCACGATTTTCTTAATAAAATTTTGGGCGATTCTTACCGCTCTGATATCAATCGTGTGATCAAGATTTTCAATAGCATGAGCTTCGAATGGAATTTGATATTGATTTAAAATTTTTTGCGCTTCGTGAAAATTGGCGAAAGGCAAAACTGAATCGTGAGTGCCGTGAATCAAACAAATATCTGGCTTGGAAATAATTTTATCGCCAACGCTTAGTGGCTCAACGACTTTACCCGAAAAACTTATTATTCCGGCAATTTTTTTTGGCATGATCAAGCCTTGATAAATCGACATCATGCTCCCTTGCGAAAAGCCGATTAAAATCAAATTTTCGAAAGATAAATTAAATCTCGCTAATTGATCTTCGATAAATTTTAGCAAAATTTGATTGGCATTTTTAATTTTCGGCGCCAAAATATCAAGAGCGTTACGCTCTACTCCTGCATAAAGCGAGAACCATTGATAAGAATTAGGAAATCCACCTTCCCACGGCTCAATCGCATTTGGCGCGATAAAATAAGCATCTTGAATAATTGGTTGAAATTCATTTGCTAATTCAATAAGATTTTCGCCATTGGCACCATAACCATGCAACAAAATCACTAAAAATTTTGGCGATTTGGTCATGCCATATTCGTGAGTAATTAAAGCCATAATTTATCATTAATTTTTTATTCAATTTATGCTTACTATAGATAATTTAAGTTTTTATAAAGACAACAAAAAAATTTTTAGCGAGCTATCTTTTTCAATTAGCATTTCTTCGGCTTTAATCATCACCGGCAAAAATGGTTGTGGAAAATCTTCGCTGTTAAAAATAATCGCTGGAATTTACGAAACACAAAGTGGAAGAGTTTTATGGGGCAATGAAAATATTGAAAATTTTCGCGATGATTTCAATGGCGACACCCAATTTATTGGCCATAAAAATTTTTTAAAACCCGAATTAACCGTCAAAGAAAATCTGGAATTTTACGCTGATTTACGTGGCACCAAAAACGCCGTCGCTCCCGCTTTAGAATTTTTTTCGTTAAAAGATTTGCAAAATTCACCAATAAAAACTCTATCGGCTGGTTGGCAACAACGCGTAATGTTAACCAAGCTCCTAGCCTGCCCCGCTACAGTTTGGCTCCTCGACGAGCCTTCGAATAATCTCGATAAGGATGGCAAAGAACAACTTCACGAACTTATCAAAAATCGCATTAAAGATCGTGGTTTAGTTATTTTAACTTCGCATGATGAAATGTTTTTTGATTTAGGACCGAAATTAAATTTAGAAGATTTTGGGTAGTTTATAGCGATGCCAGCGGAAAAATTAGAAATGTTTATAAAAATCAAAAACATTATTTTTCAAAAATAATTGACAAGTTTTTGTAATTTAATTTTACTTATCTCTTTCTCCTAAACAAGATCTTAATACAGAAAATATAGGTGTTAAAATATTACTATCTGGAGTTTTGGGATCTTTTTCGTCTTTATTTTTTCTATAATCCCCATCTTCCTCATTACCGCCCACACAGCCTAAAATTTTAAATATATTTAAATCGTCATCAACATATTTCGTAGCAGAAACATTATTATTGGGTTTGTCCACATCTCCTTTCCCATCAGAAAAAAAACTTTTAATATTAAATGTTTCACTAAATTCTAGAATTGTTGTAGTTAAAAAAAATAAATTTTTTTGTCCCTCTTGATAAATCCAAACTCCAAAATCTCCCAATTGGCCTAAAAATCATCTTGGGAACTATTTGCAGTTGTTTTTCTTCCAGATAAATTTTTATCCCCATCCCCATTTTGGGGAAGTTTTGATGTTTGGAGTTTAGATTTATTCCAATCGACTTTTGGTTCACCTTCAGCGGGTTGAGCGGGATCGGAAGTTTCAGGTGGATCTTTCCAAGTGACCCTTTTTTCTTTGGTAACTCTATCGGGAGAATGGGGTTGAGCGGTAACGTCTCCAGCACGAGTGCGAATAAAACCGTCGGCGGCGCGATGAGGAATGATTTGAGCGGAAGCGACGGCTGTTGGAGTTTGAGTTCCTGGTGCTCTTCTTTCTAACAATCCTTCATTAATTAAATCGGGGGGAAAAGTATACATTTTAAGTGCTTGTCTATCTCTAGAGTATACAGCGGGAAAGGCTTTTTTTAAATCTTCTTCGGTTACCCCTGATTTATGACCTGCATTGATTTGAACAAGATAACTATAATCAGGTTGAGCGTTAGCGTGGGCGGGAGCACCTCCAGCGTTATGCTTGATAGCCAATTTACAATCTAATTCATAAGTAAAATCAGACAAATGTTTTTCTTCTAATTCGTTAATTAAACTATTAATCGAAGCCAATTTAATTTGACCAGCCTCATCAGGAGATAAATTAGTAAAATTCTTTA
>CAXNDB010000008.1:0-11354 GCA_964201025.1 Rickettsiales bacterium UBA1997
ATGACCTTGATTAAATAATCAAAATCATTGTTGTTAATTTGAAGTTTTTGATTTAAAATGTCGCCAGATAAATCGAGTTTTATATCGAGAAAGAGTCGAATTTTTGGTAATATTTTTTTGTTAGAAAACTCAAACATTTTTTAAGATGACATTATTTTTTATATTTTTTTTGGCAATCGTAATTTCAGCGATTGTAATTAATAATAATTTAAAAAAACAGCGAATTAATTTTGCGTCGAAGCAAAGATTTAGTTCGCTTACAAGCCATTATTCCTACTGCTTCATATTGTGGTCGGTGGTTTTATTTTTAATTTTACTTACCACAAATTTAGTTTTTTTGGCAAAAATTTTATTAATTTTGGCAATAATTTTTGCCAATTTTTTCATAATAAAATTTTTATTTAAGAAAAATTTTAACGCTAAAAAACATTTTGAAAAATTTCAAATCAGCGTTTTATCAATCACAGCCGGCATCGGCATTTTAATCACCTTAATCATCAGCATTTCAATTTTATTTGAAGCTTTACGTTTTTTTGAAATTGTGAAATTTACCGATTTTCTTTTTGGATTAAATTGGAATCCGCAAATGGCAATTACCGCCGAGCAAGAAGTTGGTGCCAGCTCGTTTGGCATCGTCCCAGTTTTTCTTGGAACATTGTTGATAACTTTGGTGGCGATGGCGGTAGCGGTGCCGATTGGCATTATGTCGGCGATATATTTGGGAATGTATGCTAAAGCCAAAACTCGTGATATTTTAAAGCCAGTTTTGGAAATTTTGGCGGGCGTGCCTACGGTGGTTTATGGCTATTTCGCCGTCACCACCGTGGCACCTTTTTTCAAAAATTTTTTCAATAGTTTTGGCGTTGAAATGTCGGCGGAAAGTGCTCTCTCAGCTGGTTTTGTCATGGGCGTGATGATTATTCCTTTTGTGCTTTCTTTAACTGACGACGCCATCGCTTCGGTTCCGCAAAGCTTGAAAGACGGGGCTCTGGCACTAGGAAGCACTAAATCAGAAATGATTAAAAAAGTCGTTTTAATTACGGCGATGCCGACCATTATTGGTGCCATAATTTTAGCGGTTTCGCGTGCAATCGGCGAAACCATGATCGTGGTAATGTCGGCGGGATTGGTCGCTAAATTGAGCTTCAATCCTCTTGATTCCGTAACAACGGCGACGGCGCAAATCGTTACGCTTTTAGTTGGTGATCAAGAATTTAACAGCCCAAAAACCTTGTCGGCGTTCGCTCTGGCTTTAACGCTTTTTGTTTTTACTTTTATGTTTAATGTTGTGGCATTGATGGTGATGAAAAAATGCTCTCATAAATAAATTCATTCGTGCCAATAAATAACAATTTCCAACCTTGGAAACACAGCTTTTAAATTAAATTTGCTTACGCAAATTTAGGAAAATATTGAATCGCTTCACGGCGAGTAAATCGCCGTATTCGCGATAAGTTTTTAAGTTTTGTAGATCATAAAATTTCTAATCTTGGAAACACTGCTTTCGGTTCGTTAATCGGATGTCCAACTTTTAAAAAATTATTAAGATTGGCAAAATCACGTTTATTATTTTCGACATTGAGCAAATCTAAAATTTTGTTGGCACTAACGGGCACAAAAGGCGTAAGCAAAATGGCGATAAGGCGAAGTGATTCGGCGGTTTCGTGAAGCGAAGCGTTCATCTCGTCAATTTTACCTAATTTTTTCAAATTCCACGGCGCGGTGTCGTTAAATTTTTTGTTGACTAAATTAGCAAAATCAACCACCGCCTGAATGGCTTTATCAAAGGCTAAATCGTCGAAAGCTTGAAAATAATTTTCGATAAAAGGCTCGATGTGAGTATGCGAATGCTCTACTCCCGCAGGGATTTTGCCTTCACAATTTTTGTAAATCATCGCCAAACTTCTTTGCACGAGATTGCCAATATTGTTGACGAGTTCAGCGTTGACGCGAGTAATTAAATGTGTGCGAGAATAGTCGCCATCATTGCCAAATGGCACTTCGCGCAATAAAAAATAACGGAAATAATCGACGGCGGTAGCGTTTTCGCAACCAAAAGATTGAATCCACTCAATTTCGGTGAGCGGGTCGATAACATTACCGACCGATTTAGAAATTTTTTGTCCTTCATTGGTCCACCAGCCGTGGGCGTAGACGCCATAAGGCACGTTAATTTCAGCCGCCATTAAAAAGGCCGGCCAATAAATGGCGTGAAATCTCGCAATATCTTTTCCAACAATATGCAATGGCGAATTAGAGCCGTCATTCCAAAATTTCTTGTAATTAGCGTTTTCTTCGGCGAAACCGAGAGCGGAGAGATAGTTGGTCAGCGCGTCGAGCCATACATAAATCACATGTTTTTCGTCATTTGGAACTTTAATTCCCCATGAAAAAGAAGTGCGAGAAATTGATAAATCTTTCAAACCGGATTTAACAAAATTGACGATTTCATTATGGCGAGAAATAGGGCGGATGAAGTCGGGAACCGCGTCGTAAAGTGCTAATAATTTATCTTGAAAAGCCGAAAGGCGGAAAAAATAACTTTCTTCGCGATGCCAAGTAACCTCGGCGCCCGTAGGAGCCTTGCCATCGACAATTTCATCGGCGCCGTAAAAAGCTTCATCGCGAACGGCGTACCAACCTTCATAAACATCTTTGTAAATGAAGCCATTTTTTTCTAAAATATTCCAAAATTTTTCGACGGTTTTTTTGTGACGCTCTTCGGTGGTGCGAATAAAATCATCATTCGAGAGATTTAAAGTTTTGGTTAAATCACGAAATTTTTGCGACACTTCATCGCAAAATTGTTGCGGATTTTTTGCTTTATTTAACGCAGATTTTTCAACTTTTTGCCCATGCTCGTCGGTGCCCGTCAAGAAAAAAACTTGATGCGATTTTAAGCGATGAAAACGCGCCATCGCATCGCACGCAATCGAGGTGTAAGCATGTCCGATATGAGGCGAATCATTGACATAATAAATCGGCGAAGTGATATAAAAATTTGCGGTCATGATTAAAAAATTGAATTAATTTTGCCAAATAAAATATTGCTATTTATGCTAAAATGGCTTTTAATAAAGCACCATTTAATGATTTTGGCAAGAAAAATTATAACAAGTTAATTTGATATTATGCCAAAATAATTCTTTAATTTTTATAAATTATGGCAAAAAAAACCAGCAAAAAAAACATCTTGAAAAATTTAACGATTAAAAATTTTCGTTGTTTCGAAAATTTTCACCTTAAAGATTTAAAAAGAGTGAATATTTTCGTCGGTGATAATAATTCGGGCAAGAGTAGCGTGCTAGAGGCTGTTGGGTTTTTATATCCAACGGTGAGAAATTATGTAGATATTGTTCAATCAAGAGAATCGATAATTTATAGACATTCTGCTATGATTGGAATTAGCACCGGCAGATTTCAATTTTCCAAACTTGATTATTTATTTCATAAGAAAAAAACCGATTTAAATAAAATTCAAATATCTTCCGAATTAAATGATTCAATCATTGATGTTTCTATGTCGATTTCAAAAGATGATATTTTTTTAAATAGAAATGCTATGAGGCGATACCAAGGCGAAGCGGAGCCAATTTTCAAGGAAGATATTAAAACTTTTGTTGTTGATTATAAATATAAAAAAATAAGCCAACAAATTGGTTTTAGTAATAGTGGGGCTGGAAAATCATCAATCGATGGCTTTGAAGAGTACGATATAGAGCTCTTATTTGACAGCATTCCAAGCACCAAGGAAGTGACCATGAAGTGGAATAAAATTATTGAAAATAGTGGGCTTGAAGCTGAAGCAAAATACATAAAATTATTACAAAAATTTGATCCAGAAATAACAAATATTAGAACCAAATTAGGGGAAGATTTGTTATTTTTTAAAAAAGAAGGATATGAAACAAATCTTTCAAATATGGGTAATGGTTTTAAAAAGTTTTTTGATATATTGCTTACAGCGGAGCTAATGAGCAAAAGATCAGACAAGTTAAAAATATTATGCATCGATGAAATTGATAATGGTTTATATCACGATAAACAAGATTTATTTTGGGAGCAAATTATTAAATTATGCGAAGAATATAATATTCAATTATTTGCCACAACTCATTCATATGATAGTTTAAAAAATATTAGTAAAATTGCCTTAAATGATAAATATGAAGATGTTTTGCAAGTTGTAAGATTAGAAAAATTTGATGGCAAAATTTTACAAACAAAAATCTCTCAAGAAGAGCTTGAAACAATGATCGACAATCACTACGAAATTCGTTAATTATGAAAAAAAATTTAAAAAACCCAATAAAACCTGATAAATTCCAATTTAATAATGCAATTTTAGTAGAGGGAAAAGATGACCTAGAATTTATAGTTGCTTTTTTAAAAAAATTAAAAATTGACGATAAAATTTATGTTCATGAAGTTGGTGGCAATAAAGGTATTTTGGGAGTCGATCAACGATCTTTACATAGTTGCATTAAAGATAGTAATTTTAAAAAATATGTTAAAAATTTAGCAATTATTTTTGATGGAGATGGGAAAAAAGATAAATTTAAAGAAATCGTTAAAGACCTAGAACAGCTAAATAAAAAAAATGAGGACATTAATTTTATTATTCCTAAAGTTGAAGTTGAAAATGAAATTAATAAAAAACCAATTTTATCGCCTAAGCCTATATCTATCGCAACTTCAATTTATTTGTTTGAACAAGATTTAGAAAGTTTAATTTTAAAAACATTTGACAATAATAAATATCGCCAAATTCTTAAAACTTGTGTTCCAAAATTTTTTGAATGTTGTAATTTAGAAGATGTTAAAAATAAAAATAATTTTCAAGCTTTACTATCAACGCAAATTTCAAAAAAAGAATTTAAGGGAGTAAAGGATATCGCCACTTTATCGCAAAGAGAGGCATCTACAAATTTTAAAAATGAATTTATCAATTATGATCACAAGGAATTTGATAATATTAAAGAGTTTTTATTAAATTTATTGAGAACTAACAAAAAATAAACTATGTCCCTAAATCAAAAACTTGATAGCATTGTTGCTAAATTTAATGAGCTTGAAAAAAAGCTCCAAGACCCTAATAATCTAGGTCAGAACTTCGCCAAAATTTCTAAAGAGCATTCCGATATGCAAGAAGTTGTGGCGTCGATTCACGAATATAAAATTGCTCAACAAGAGGCCAAAGATGTTGAGGCGATGCTTGCCGATAGCACTCTCGACAAGGAAATGCGCGACATGCTTGAGGAGGAAAAATTTACGCTTTCGAAAAAAGTTCCCGAGCTTGAGCATAAAATTAAAATTACGCTTTTGCCTAAAGATTCCGCCGATGAAAAAAACGCGATTATCGAGGTGCGAGCAGGCACGGGAGGCGAAGAGGCGGCGCTTTTTGCTTACAAACTTTTTCACATGTATCAACGTTATGCTGAAAAGAAAAAATGGAAATTTGAAATTTTAGCGATCGCCGACACGGGGCTTGGAGGCTACAAAGAAGCCTCGGCAATCATTGCCGGTCGCGGAGTTTTCGCTCGTTTAAAATTTGAATCGGGTGGACATCGCGTGCAACGGGTGCCTGAAACTGAAAGTGCGGGACGAGTTCACACCTCGGCGGCGACGGTCGCTGTTTTGGTCGAAGCCGAAGAAGTCGATATTAAAATCGAAGAAAAAGATTTGAGAATCGACGTTTTTCGTTCATCGGGGCCGGGTGGGCAATCGGTCAACACAACAGATTCGGCGGTTAGAATTACGCATATTCCGACCGGCGTTGTGGTTTCGATGCAGGATGAAAAATCGCAAATTAAAAATCGCGAAAAAGCCATGAAAATTTTGCGTTCGAGAATTTACGACGCTGAGAGATCGCGCATCGAAAAAGAGCGTGCGCTTGAGCGTAAAGAGCAAGTCGGCAGTGGTGATCGTAGCGAAAGAATTCGTACTTATAATTTTCCGCAAAGTCGTATCACCGATCATCGAATTAACCTTACGAGCTATAGGATTGACGAGGTGATGATGGGCGAACTTGACGAGTTTGTAAATGCATTAATTGCCGATGATCAGGTTCGCAAACTCTCCCAAGACTAATACCATCTTCCACTCTTAAATGATGCGACCGAATTTATCACAATGCTTCGTCCTTTTCTTTGAAAAGGACTCGCGACTGGGACCGCGTCGCATTCGCTCCTTGTCCCGTTATTTGCTAAAAATAGCCGTTTAGGCTATTTTTTTTACGCAAATAACCTAGATTTAAGATTGGAAGCGGTATTTTGAACGCTTCTTAAATGATGCGAATGAATTTATTACAACGCTTCATCCTTTTCTTCGAAAAAGATTCACGACGGGGACCGCGTCGCCTTGGCTTCGTCGCTTTTCTCAATCAAAATAAATTTTGATTTCGAAGACGACTTGCCCCTGGGACCGCGTCGCCTATGGCTCCTAATCCCGTTTCTCGCTAAAAATAGCCGTTTAGGCTATTTTTTAAACGCGAGAAACCCTGATCCCGTTATTTGCTAAAAATAGCCGTTTAGGCTATTTTTTTTACGCAAATAACCTTCGTCGCGAATAAATCGCAACATTCGCGATGAGGTTTGGGTTTTTTCCTTGCTGATAAATGCTTCATCTCTTTCTTCGAATTTTGATCAAGTTAAAATGCCAAAAAAAGTCAATTAAAATATAATATTTTATAACTAAAACATTAATTTCAAATTTAAATAAATTTTAATAGTTTTTTATAGTTATTTACACTATAAAACAACTAGAATTAATTTATGAGAGATGTCCCCAAATTTGAATTTTTTTCTTCGATATCTAATCTTAAAGATTCAATTCCAAATATTGATTCAGGGGTTGATAAATCTTTACCAAACTCAGATTCAGAAAAGCCTGATTTAAATTTTGATAGCGATGATGATATTAAAGAGCTTTTAAGGCTTACAGAATCACAAGGTAAAGAACCTAATATTTATCAATTAATTGATGAAAATAAATTGGAAGAATTAAAGGAATTAATTGCAAAAAATGGCGGTGTTTTAAATCAAAAAGATAAATCCAAGAGCTTTCCAATATTTTACGCCATAAAAAATAAAAAATATGACATTGCTTTGGAGCTTATTAAGTCCGACGAAAGAGTTCTTGAGCAAAAAGATGATGCGGGTTTTAATCCATTTTTCTATGCAATTTTTTTTGAAAATATGGATTTAGTTGATCATGTAATAAAAACAAAACCAAAAATTGTTGATGAAAAATGTAGCGGGGATTATCTCCCGATTTTTTATGCAATAACAAAAGGAAAAAATGATTTTGCAATTCGCATGATTAATAAATATCCGCAATTTTTAAAACAAAAAGATAATGATGGCTGTAGTCTTCTCGAATATGCAATAAAATGTGAAAATCTTGAAATGATTAAATTTTTTATCGAACATGATAAAGAATCTTTGAAAGATACAGAAAATCATCCGATTTTTTTTGCAATCGCCAATAATAAAATAAAAGCTTTGGAAGAAATATTAAAATTATGTCCCGAATCTTTAGAATATGAAAACGATTTGCATCTAAATCCTTTGCTATTTTTAATTCAAAAATATCTTGAAAATGAGCTTCGAGGCGAAGATTTGAAAGATATAAAATCCTTAATAAATGTGATTTATAAAAATCAATTTAACTCGGCAAGCGATATTTCTGAAGAAGAGTTTAAAAGTCTTACAGACTATTATAAAGATTTTATGCCAGTAATGTTTGGATATACTAAATTTGATTTCGGATCCCTGCCTCAAACTCGATCAAAAATTTATAAAAATCTGTTCTCCGAGCTCAGTAAAGAAGTGGCGGAAGAAATGGATCAAAGTAAAAAATTATTATTGGATTTGATTAATAAAACCGAAGATCGAATTAATATTTTTGAGCCGATTATAACTGATAAAGAAAATATTTTTATATTTGACTCGAAAATGCTAAGACATCTCTCATATTTTGTTTTTCATGTTGATAAATTAACTAATAAACTTACTCATATAAGCTATTGCGATGGCAACCGTTTTAATGAAAATGATTTGCTTGATAAGGAAAGCGATTATATTTGGGGCGTAAAAAAATATCCAGTTTGTATAAATATAGAATTTACTGAGGAATTCGTTCAAGATTTTTTATCAAATAACACAAGAAATAAAACAATAAATGCACTCATTAAGCAATTTAATCTAGAAAGAATGATAGATAAAAATAAAAATTCTATTGTGGATCCTTGTGAGGAAAGATTGATCCCAACTAAAATTCAAAATAAAAGAAATTGTGCGTATAAATCTACTAAAATTCTGTGGCGATATATAGCAAGTTTGCGAAATCCAGAATTGAATTTTTATTTAAAAGAAGAGCGAGATTTATTTTTAGGAGGTGATGGGGATAAAAATCTAGAACAACTTGATTCTGTAGTCGATGAAAGAATTCTTTTTAAAGAAATAAAAGTTGGATTAGCGGGTAAGGCAATTCAAAATTTATATGATTTGTGCGATAATTTTGATGTTGACAGTGGCAAAATTAACCCCGATTTAAAAATATATTTACAAAATCAAATTCAAAAATTATTTGATAATGTTGAAGTCCAATCAGAAAATAAAATTGCTAAAATTATTGATGATTCATCTTCCGATCAAAAGGAAATCGAAATCCATCAAAGAATACAAAGTTTGGTCTCGCCAAAACGTTCTATGACGCCCATCCAAGATGATGCAGATCGAGTAGCTAAAAGACCAAAATTGACAAATCCTACCCCAAGATAAATCAATTATCTTCGCGATTAATTTTAAAACCCCTAAACAACAAATGGAATTTATAATATGCGATTGCGATATTTATGATAATAATACTGGAAAATTTCTTTTAAAAATAGGAGAATCATATCCAAATATTATCAAAATCTAAAAAATTAATAACGAAAATAATAATAAAATTATGACCAAAAAATTTGATTTATGCATAATCGGCGCAGGGCCGGGCGGATATGTTGCGGCGATTCGTGCTTCACAATTAGGGCTAAAAGTTGCCATCGTTGAAGCCAATCACTTAGGTGGAATTTGTTTAAATTGGGGATGTATTCCAACCAAGGCGTTGTTGCGTTCGTCCGAGATTAATCATCTTTTGCATAATCTTGATCAATTTGGTTTTTCGGCAGAAAATATTCAGCATGATTTTGCTAAAATTATCGAAAGATCGCGCGCGGTTTCCAAGCGTTTAAGTTTGGGCGTTGCTGGCTTGATGAAGAAAAATAAAATTGAAGTTTTTGATGGTTATGGTAAATTTTTA
The DNA here is from genome assembly GCA_964201025.1 of Rickettsiales bacterium UBA1997. Classification (GTDB taxonomy): domain Bacteria; phylum Pseudomonadota; class Alphaproteobacteria; order Rickettsiales; family UBA1997; genus CAILUF01. The sequence goes on from CAXNDB010000008.1 coordinate 9,307, forward strand.
GATGCCAAAAAAATTTCAGTAACTAAAGATTCTAAAGAGATTGAGCAAATTGAAGCCTCTTATTTTATAGTGGCGACGGGAGCTAGGGCGCGAGTTATTGCGGGCATGGAGCCCGATGGCGAAAATATTTGGACTTATCGCGAAGCGATGACGGCTAAAGCCTTACCAAAATCATTAATTGTGGTTGGATCGGGAGCGATTGGTTCGGAATTTGCGTCTTTTTATCGCAATATGGGAGCCGAAGTTACTCTAGTCGAAATGGCAGAAAATATTTTGCCGGTTGAAGATGAAGAAATTTCTAAATTAGCCCGTAAATCTTTTGAAAAACAAGGCATTAAAATTTTAACTTCGGCATCGTTGAAGGCTTTGAAAGTAGGCAAGGGTGAAGTTGTCGCTAGCATTGAAATCGCTGGAAAAGTTGAAGAAATTAAATCCGAAAAAGTCATTATGGCGGTCGGAATCGTTGCCAATGTTGAAAATTTAGGTTTAGAAAAAACTAAAATTAAAGTTGATAAAGGTCGCATCGAAACCAATGGTTACATGGAAACCGTTGAAGCGAATATTTTTGCAATTGGCGATGTGGCGGGAGCACCTTGGTTAGCTCATAAAGCTTCGCATGAAGGAATTATTTCGGCGGAAAAAATTGCCAGCAAAATGGGCAAATATGATGCTAAAAAAGTTCATCCGATTAAAAAAGAAAATATTCCGGGATGCACTTACTCAATGCCTCAAATCGCTTCTTTGGGTTTAACCGAAAAGAAAGCCAAAGAGCTCGGTAAAAAAGTAAAAATCGGACGCTTCCCTTATTTAGCCAATGGCAAAGCCATCGCCATGGGCGAAACTGAAGGTTTAATCAAAGTTATTTTTGATGAAAAAACCGGAGAACTTTTGGGGGCACATTTAATCGGTGCCGAAGTTACTGAAATGATTCAAGGTTTTGTAATCGCTAAACAAGCCGAATTAACCGAGGAAGATTTGATGCACACGATTTTTGCACATCCAACCTTGTCGGAAATGATGCATGAAGCGGTTCTCGACGCCGATGGCAAAGTTATTCATTTCTAATGTTTGGGGCATTATTTGAAAAACTAAAAGTTTTTTTTGTGGGGAAAAAATCCAACAATCATTTGATGATTATGGATTTGACTCACCAGAATTTAATTTTTCAAATTAATGAAGCCGAAGGAAGGGCGATTTCCAGCGAAGAGCATTTTACTAAATATGAGGGATCAGAAGATATTGCCACTCCACGTGAATTTATTGAAATTCCAAATGGCGGTCGCAACTTACTTGACAGGTTTAATTTCGAACATATTTCGCTAAATTCTAATTCTAAAAACTCTGATTCTAATCTTGATTTAGCCGAACATGCTTTTCGTATGGACTTTGAATCGTTAAAAACCAGTCAAAATATTGCATCTGTCAGTCCGCACAGACCTTTAAATTCTCAATCGATCGCTAATCTTGAGCAATCTTTTTTAAGTGCTAGTTTAGAACGAAAATCGCGATAGTTTTGGAAAAAGTTTTATCGCTAAAATTTTGTATAAAAGAAGGATTTTATTATGAATTTGAAGATTTTTTAAGGGAATATTATAGAGTTTTTTTGCAAGGCATAATTAAAATTTTATGAGCTAATTCCAACTAAACTTTTTGCAAAATTTTTAGCATCAAATTCTTGTAAATCTTCAATTTTTTCACCGATCCCAATCGCAAAAATTGGCTTAGCAAAAATTTTAGAAATCGCGACGACGACTCCACCTTTGGCACTGCCATCAAGCTTTGTAATCACTAGCCCATCGATACCAACGGTTTGATTAAAAATTTCAGTTTGTATTCGCGAATTTTGCCCGATTGTAGCATCAATTATTAGCAAATTATAATGCGGAGCCGAGGCATCAAGTTTTTTTATAACGCTGTTAATTTTTTTAAGTTCATCCATTAAATTTTGCTTATTTTGTAATCTGCCCGCGGTGTCGATAAGCAAAACATCAAAATTATTTTTTATAGCGTAATCTAATGCTCGATAAGCTACAGAAGCGGGTTCCTCA
>CAXNDB010000009.1:0-11189 GCA_964201025.1 Rickettsiales bacterium UBA1997
ATAAATTTATTAAATATTATGTTTACACTAAACGGCAAAAATGCTTTAATAACAGGCGCAACGGGCGGAATCGGTTGCGCTATTGCAAAAACTTTACATTCTCAAGGTGCTAAATTAGTTCTTTCGGGCACAAAAGAAGAAAAACTGCAACAACTTGCTTCAGAAATTTCCGAGGATTGCAAATATCTCGCTTGCAATTTATCAAATATCGCAGAAGTTGAAGATTTATTCGACAAAGCTGAAAGCCTAGTTGGTCAAATCGATATTTTAGTTTGCAACGCCGGAATCACTAGAGATAGCTTAATTCTTAGAATGAAAAATGAAGATTTTGATCATGTGATCGACGTTAATCTTAAATCAACTTTCATTTTAAATCGCAATGCTATTAAAAAAATGTTGCGTCGTAAAAATGGTAGAATCATTAATATCGCTTCAGTTGTTGCGGTAACCGGCAATCCGGGTCAATCAAATTATGTCGCTTCTAAAGCTGGAATGATTGGCATGACTAAATCGATGGCTCAAGAGGTTGCTTCGCGTAACGTTACCATCAATTGCGTTGCTCCTGGATTCATTGAAAGTCCAATGACCGAAGTTCTAACCGAACAACAAAAAAATGCAATTTTAGCCAAAATTCCCGCCGGAAAAATGGGTTCATCGCAAGATATCGCAAATGCGGTTGCCTTTTTATCAAGCCCTGAAGCTAATTACATCACGGGAACTACAATTCATGTCAATGGTGGCATGTTTATGAATTAAAATAAAAAATTATGTCAAACACTCACAAAACTAAAGTAGCTATTATCGGCTCAGGTCCTGCTGGCTATAGTGCCGCGATTTATTGTGCACGTGCCAATCTTCAACCAATTTTAATCAATGGCAATCAACCAGGTGGGCAGTTAACCATCACCACCGATGTTGAAAATTATCCGGGATTTGCCACCGCAATTCAAGGACCTTGGTTGATGGAACAGATGGAAAAGCAAGCTTTGCATGTTGGCACTCAAATTATTTTTGATCACATTACTCAAGTTGATTTTTCTAATCGACCATTCAAATTAATTGGCGAATCTGGCGATATTTACGAAGCCGAAACCGTGATTATTTGCACGGGTGCTCAAGCCCGCTGGCTTGGATTGGAATCTGAAAAAAAATTCCAAGGTTTTGGTGTTTCGGGTTGTGCTACTTGCGACGGATTCTTCTTTAAAAATAAAGAAGTGATGGTGGTTGGGGGAGGAAATAGTGCGATTGAAGAAGCAATTTACTTAACTAATCACGCTTCAAAAGTTTATGTTATTCATCGTCGCGACAAATTTCGTGGCGAAAAAATCATGCAAGATCGCTTATTTTCCAACAAAAAAATTGAAGTAATTTGGAATCACGAACTTGACGAAGTTTTGGGTAACGAAACTCCAAAATCAGTCACGGGAGCAAGACTCAAAAACACCGTTGATAGCTCAATCAAAGAGATGAAAATTGATGGAATTTTTATTGCGATTGGTCACAAACCAAATTCTGAAATGTTCAAAAATACCGGAATTGAAATCGATAGCGAAGGTTATATAATTACCAAACCAAATTCTACCGCCACTGCAGTTAAAGGAGTTTTTGCGGCGGGTGATATTCAAGATAAAATTTATCGTCAAGCGGTCACGGCTGCAGGCACTGGATGCATGGCGGCTTTAGAGGTTGAAAGGTTGTTATCGCATTAGGATTTCAGCATGCCAAATGCAAAAAAATAATTAATTACACACAAATATGAACCTACAACTAATATAAGATATCAACAAATGATCTTGTTTAATTAATTTTTTTTAGATCTAAATCAATAATCCGTTTTCAAAAAATATAAACCGCAAGAGGGGGCGTTGGGACCAGATTTGGAACGGTCTTTCGCTTCTAAAATATCCTTAATTTCATCAACAGAAATTTTATTTTTGCCAACCCAAACCAAAGTTCCAACGATGTTGCGAACCATGTGATGCAAGAAAGATTTAGCACTCACTTCAACAAAAATTTTCTCCTCATCATCGCTAAAAATTTTAATATTTTTGATGGTACGAATTGGTGACAAAGCTTGACATTCTGCGTCACGAAAAGCCGAAAAATCATGTTCTCCAAGCAAATATTCACTGGCTTTTTGCATCGCTAAAATATCAAGTTTTTTCCCGCCAACATGCCAAACACGATTTTTTTCAATTACGGCTGGAGCCTTGCGGTTAAGTATCGCATAGCGATAATGTCGCATCTTCGCATCGAATCTAGCATTAAAATTTTCATCAACAATTTCCGCATCAATCACGGCAATTTCTTCATCTTTTAAATAAAAATTTATACCCATGATTATTTGATGACTCGAAAATTCTTGCGATAAATCAACATGAATAGTTTGAGCAATAGCATGAACTCCGGAATCAGTTCGACCTGAGGCAAAAATTTCAATTTCATTTTGCGTAAAATTTTTGAAAGCTTTTTTAAGTTGTCCTTCGATAGTTTTTAAATGATTTTCATTTTGCATTTGAAAGCCATGATATTTAGAGCCATCATATTCTACGATTAATTTGTAACGATATTTTTTTATTGGTTCCATTCTTTAATTCGTGATAAATTTTGAATATAATCATCTTCTTCATTTGTAGTGGCGAAGAAATTATTTCGTTGATTAGAAAAATAATCAAAAATTGATTTTAAGCCATTTTTTGTCGCTAAAATTGCCTCAGAAATCTCGTCTTCATTATTAAAAATTTTTATAATTTTTGAGCCATCGGTTCGAGTTAATTTCCAATAATTTAATTCTTTGATTTTAGAATTTTTAAATAAAGTTTCTGATAAAATTAAAGCATAGATAGTTAATTGTGGTTCTAGACCACAAACTACATCTTTTTTTGTTGGAACTTGCCCAGTTTTATAATCAAAAATTTTAATATTTTGCTCCTCATCAATTAAAATTCTATCAACTTTTCCAGAAATTTTTATATTTTCAAAGTCAATTTTTATTGATTCTTCTAAAATATTTTCATCATCAATAAACTCTTTATTATCTTCGCAAAAATTTTCAAAAATTTTCAAAAATTTTGGATACCAAATTAATTTTGCCTGCTTTGATAAAAAATATTTTTCAAAAATTTCTTCAAAGTTTATGTTAGTTGGATTTTTAATATAATCTTCTAAAGCCTTATGAATAAAGCTTCCAAACTCAGCATAAGAAGGTTCGTAATCGATTTTTTTAAACTCTTCAATTTTTAAAACTTTTTTTACATAAATAAAATATGGATTAGAAATTAAATGCGAAATATCGGTTATATAATAATTTTTTGGTCGATAATTTTCACTTGGATTACCAAATGATGGCGCTAAATATTGCGGAATAAAATGTAAATTTTCATTAATTTTTCGTTGATAAAATTGCGATTTATCAATATTTAAATTCAAAATTTTACATAAGGTTTTTAATTTTGTAATAAATGGCGACTCTACATTATGTTGACCTAAGCGAAATTTTGAATGAGTTAAAATTACTTTTTTATTACTTAAATAATTACAAAAATCAAAACCATTTTGTCCAATTTTTTTAAGAGTTTTATTAACGCCCAAATCTTTTTTTATTTTTGCTCCAATCCATCCATGATTATCAATTTGCGGAAAATCATTTTCATTTAAAGATGAAACAATAATTAAATCAAAATTTAATAATCTAGCTTCAATTGGACTAAGAATATCAATGTTGGAATCAAGTTTTGATTTTTCAAAATAACTAATTTCATTAAAAATTATTTTTAAATCTTCAATGTTTTGAAAATAAAAATTTTGTTGTTTCAATAACTCAAAAAACTCAAAAATTTCTTTCCCCGCAATCGAATTCGAAAGTATTTGATTAAAATTTTGATTAGCAAAAAATTCAAATGCTTTGATTAATGAATTAAGCGAATTATCAACCGGTAAATTATCAATAATTTTATTAAAAAAATCTGCAAATTTATCATTCTTAATTTTAGCTTTAATCCCTTCTATCCCTTTGTTTATGCGATCATCTCTTAATATCTTAATTTAAAATTCTTCAATTAGTTTTTTATTATCTAATTTTACAAAAAAATTATGTTTTAAAAAACTTAAAAAAATATGTGAATTAAAATCATTATTTTTTATTTCAAAAATTAATAATAAAAACCCAATTATATCTAAATAAATAGCACTTTGCGAAGAGGCGTCATTATAATTTACTTGATAAGCATTTAGATATGATTTTAGTATTCTTGATAAGTTTTGATTATTACAAATAACCGCAATTTCTAAATTTTTTTGGTTATTTTCATTGATAATTTTAACAATTGCTTTTGCTTCATTTATTTCATTGTCAAAGCAAGATATTTCTAAGTTTGAAGCGATGTCGGCTATTTCATTATTTTTGCCAATTTCTTCGCAAGATTTTTTAAAATTTTCAAAATTTCTATAATCATTAAAAACTAAATTACAAAAATTTTTTCTAATTTCAGGAGAATTTATAAACTCGGAATTTTTTATTTCGACAATTTTTAATTTTTCTAAATCTAAAAATTTAATTAATTCATTTAGATAAAATTGCGGATGAATTTCTTCGACATTTAAATGCTTTTGATAACCATATAAAATCACACAACCATTTTGATAATTTTTTATGGCTTTAATAAGTTTTTTACTTGATAAAATACTGCCAGTCGATCCAGCAATAACAATATTTTGAGAGATTTTTTGTGTTTCAATAATTTCGATATATTTATTACATAATAAATTATGAAAACTACCGGCAAACATTAGATTATTTTTAATTAAATAATTTTTAATTTGAATGTAAAAACTTTGAAAAAATTCTACCGTAAATTGATGATGTTTTGCTAAATTTGAGTCGTCGATTGATTTAATTTGCAAAGCATCGATTTGATTTTCTTCTAAATCTTCAAATAATTGATATAAACTTTTGGCAATTTTATATCTTTGAGTAAAATTTTGAGCACCAAAAATAGTATTTTTTTTAACCTGATCACATATAAAAAATATGGCATCAACTCGATTTAATACCTTGATTTTAGATAACTCGCTGATAATTTCTGCACATAATTTATTAGGTAAAAAATCATAAAAATCTTGAATATTTAAATCGGCAAAAGATTTAATTTTTACTGAATTTTTTGAGTTAAAATCTGGTAAATTTAACAATTCTTTGCGTAATTTTCTTGAAGATCTTTGATTTGGTAAAAAAATCTTTAAATCTGAAAAATCATTGTTATAATCATTTTTTAACCAATTAGCGAGGGTTTTAATGAAGTTATAATTAGATGGAATGTTATAAACATTCATAAGTGCTTAAGTTTAAATTTTAGTCATTAATTTTTTACAATTTTAAAAACTTTTTTTTGCAATGAAAGTAATTGTTTTAGGAGCGGGAATAATCGGGGTTTCAACAGCATATTTTTTGGCTAAATCTGGTCATGAGGTTGTGGTAATCGATAAATCTATTTCATCTGGCGAAGGCTGTTCTAGATCCAATGGCGGTCAACTCAGCTATTCTCACATTGAAACTTGGTCGAATAAAAGCTCGTTATTTTCAATGGCAAAAAATTTTTTTTCCGCAAATCCTTACTTATATTTTAAAGATTTTTCAAACAAAGAATTTTATCAATGGATTGGCGAATTTATCAAAAATTCTTCCACTGAAAATTACTTAAAAAATAGTGAAAAATTATTTAAAATTTCGAAATTCAGTAAGGCTCTAATGCAAGATATTCTTAAGGAAGAGCCGTTATTTTTAGATGGAAAATCTTTTGATTATTCTAAACAAGGAATATTGCATTTTTATCGCAAACAAAAAACTTTTGATACCGAAATCAAAAAACTCGAAAAATTTAATTTTATTAGTCGTAATTCTCAAATTTTAAATGCCGAAGAATGCATAAAAAAAGAACCAAATTTAACTAAATTAAATGATGAAAAAAATTTAGCTGGAGGAATTTTATTTGAAGAAGATGAAAGTGGCGATTGTTATAAATTTACTCAAAAACTTGAGCAGATTTGCAAAGAAAAATATGACGTTAAATTCATATTTGATTGTGATATAAAAAATTTATTAACTAATTATAAAAAAATTACTGGGATCAACACTAGCAAAGGCGTTTTTGTTGCCGATAAATATGTTTATGCACTCGGAGCTTCCTCAATTAACTTACTCAAAGGCATTGGAGTTGAGACAAAAATTTATCCAGTTAAGGGTTACAGTTTATCGATAAAATGTGACGAAAAATTCATTGCGCCAAGCATGACGATGACCGATAATCAAAATAAAATTGTTTATAGTCGTTTAGGTAATATTTTTAGAGTGGCGGGAACGATTGAAATGAGTGGAAATAATTTGATTATGAACAAGCAAAATTTAAATTTTTTATATCATAATTTACAAAAAACTTTTGCCAATTTTGGCGATATTAAAAACGCCAAAGAATGGGTTGGGATTAGGCCATTTCGCCCAAATTCAATTCCATTAATTGGCGATTTTCATAATTTTTCTAATTTTTTGATAAACTCAGGACATGGTTCGCTTGGCTGGACCAACGCCCTTGCTTCGGCAAAAATTATTGATGATTTATTGGCAAAAAAACCCGATAAAGATTTTAATTTTTTAAATAAAGAAATTCATAAAATTAAAAACCCAAATCAACAATTTTAAGAAATTATTTTATTAAAATATCGAACATCGCGAGCCAAATGAAGAGAGCCACAAATAATAATTCTAACCGCTTCCCCGGGAAATTCATTCTCAATTAAACTTAAGGCATTAAATAAATTTTCACCATTTTTCACGTCAATCTCATGATTTTTAGCAATTTCAACTATACGCTCTGGAATCTCTGGATAAGGCTCGCCATTTACTTTTACCGCAACAATTTCGGCAATATTTTTAAATTTTTCTAAAAATTAAATTTTACATTTTCCGCGACTAAATCCGCAAATAATAAAATTTTTTATAGGACTTTGTGACTTGATCCAATTAGCGAGAATAAAGGCTCCACCTTCATTATGAGCACCATCAATCCAAATTTCACTCAATGGGTTTTTTAAAACTTTATTTAAATTATTATCAATTTTCTCAAGTCGACTTTGCCATTTTACACTAGAAACAGCTTGATTAATGCCATCGTAATTAAAAATAAATTTATCGCTAATTGCCATGCAACAGGCAATTGCACAAGCAAAATTATAATATTGATGATCACCAGCAAGGCTTGGTTTTCTAAGATTCAAAAGCAATGCTTCATTTTGCCAAAAAAAATCAAACGTGCCATCATTATCATTTTTTTCAACATAAAAATCTTCATCGTAAAAATAACTTAAAGCTTGTTGATCATTAGCGATTATTTTTATTAAATCCTTGATAATATTGGCTTGAGGAGCTATTATCAAAGGAATTTGTGGGCGCATAATATGAGCTTTTTCAAGAGCAATTTTTTGTAAATTATCTCCTAAATATTCCGCGTGATCGATTGAAATCGAAGTTAAAATTGTGGCAATTTTTTGTGAGATTATATTGGTTATGTCAATTCTACCACCCATTCCACACTCAACAACTAAAACATCTGCCGGATTTCGTGAAAACGCTAAAAAAGCTCCAATTGTAAAGGCTTCCATAAAAGTTAAATCGACATCTTGCGATTTTAACCGCACCTCTTCCATTGCCGAATAAAGCTCGCGATCGCTAATTTTTTGTCCGTCAAGCAAAATTCTTTCATTGCAATCATGAAGGTGAGGGGAGGTATAAAGATGAGATTTATAACCATTACATTGAAAAATTTTAGCAATTAATGAAGCGGTTGAGCCCTTACCATTCGTGCCCGCAACATGTATAACCGGCGGAAGTTTTTGATGTGGATTTTCTAATCTTTCTAAAACTATTTTAGCTCTGTCAAAAACCGTTTCATAATCAATGGATTTTTTGCCAAGAGTTGATGGAATTGGCCAATGCGGTAAATAAACCATGTAGCACTTTTATTTTAATGTTATAAATTTACTAAAAATTGAATTTAATCAACAATTTCATGCCATTTTTTATATATTTATTATCAGTTTTTGTCGTTGTTTTTCAAAGCTTGGAAGCTCAAAACGTTTCGCCATATTTAACTGAAAAAAATTTTCATAATAACAGTAATTATTCAATTGAAGTTGATGGAATTATAAATTCATCATTAGCAAAAACCAATCAAAAAAATACTTATCAAAAAAATATTTTGCCCGATAATTTTTCTAAAAATTATATCAATAATGAAGTTGATCTGGGCTTAGATAATCAATCATTTATAAAGGGTGCAACAAAATTCAACAACAATAATATTTTAGGAATTACTTCAAAATTTGAACTTAATTTCAATACTAATTCTAAAAACGAAAATCCCAATCTTGATCAAGTTTTTTTATATCTCGATAATAATTTTGGACGCTTTGAATTTGGTAATTTTGTAGCGGTAAATCAAAAAATGAAATATGGTCCCGCTCGCTTTGCAAGAGGAGCGGGCGGTATTAATGGTAAATATTTAGAACATGTTAATTTACCAATTTTAAATCAAGATTCATCTTTATGTAAGAACAATATTTTATTAAATTCTTGTACAAATATTAAACATTCACGTTTCATTACTCTGGCTCAATCACCAAATGTTCACGGTGGATATGCCAAAGGATTTTATCCGCGCGATGTCGATAATTTTTACAATTCAAATTCCAAAATTTCTGATTTTAACCGCAATAATTTTCGAGCGTTACGCGACGATAGTTATGAAGGCTTGGAAGATGCTTTAAAATTTAGTTATTATACTAAAAAAATTAATCAAATTCAACTTGGTGCAAGCTATGCTCCACTTACCTCTAATCAAGGATTTACCGCCAAAACCGCACCCGATAGCAATGATATTAAATTACAAAATTTATTAAGTTTGGGAATTAATTATTCCAATGATTTTGACAATTTAAATATCTCTGCATCTTCCACCGCTGAATACGCCAAACCGCAAACTAAAAATGGCATCGCAAGAAACCAATTATTGGCTTACGATTTTGGCGCTAGTTTAAGTTATTTTGGCTTTACCTTGGGTGGATCTTTCGGCTCTTGGGGCAAATCTTTATATGCGAAAAATGGCGTTTATTCTTGCGCTTATGATTATTCAAAAAATTTAACCTCGCAAAATTGCGAAAATTCATCAAATAATTTAAAAAATTCATCTTATTACACTACGGGATTAGCTTATCAAATCGGCCCAATCAATGCAAGTCTGACATCAATTAACAGCTCTTTTCAAAAAAATAAATATGGGGCAATTTCTTTTGGAATTGATTACAAAATTAAGAAAAATTTACTCACTTATTTCGAAATTACTCAATATAAATTTAAGAGTGATCAGCTAAATATTTTTAATTTAGCCGAAGAAATAAAAGTTGCAAATTTGACAAAAAAAATTCAACATAATAATGGAAAAGTTTTTCTCACCGGAATTTATTATTTATTCTAAAACATGACAGTCGACGCTCTCGATTCATTCTTACTGCCCCTAAAGCAAATCTTTGATCGCGATGGCGTTAACGAGATTTCTATTAATCGTCCTTTTGAAGCTTGGGTTGAAATTAAAGGCGATATGTATCGCGAAGAATTGCCAAATTTTGATGTCGAACATTTGAAATCCCTTGGTAGACTTATTGCCCAATCTACAGAGCAAAGAATTAGCGAAGAAGAACCTTTGCTTTCGGCAACTTTGCCCAACGGTTTTCGTGTTCAAATCGTTTTTCCGCCAGCTTGCGAAACTGGAAATGTTGTTATGTCAATTCGTAAGCCATCGGCTTTAAAATGGTCGCTCGATGATTATGAAAAAATGGGTATGTTCGATAGCACTTCGGTTGGTGCCATTGAAGATAAAAACTCATTAATTCTCGCAAAATTATTGCAATTAAATCGCATTAAAGAATTTATTTCGCGAGCCGTTCTTTATAAAAAAAATATTATAATTTCGGGCGGAACTTCAACTGGTAAAACTACTTTTACCAACGCGGTAATCCTTTCAATTCCTCATCACGAAAGGCTGATAACTTGCGAAGATGCTCGCGAAATCGACTTAACTTCTCATGAAAATAAAGTGCATTTATTAGCCTCGAAAGGGGCTCAAGGTCGCGCCAAAGTTACAACTCAAGATTTAATTGAAGCTTGTTTACGTTTACGTCCCGAACGCATTATAGTCGGCGAGTTGCGCGGAGCGGAGGCTTTTAGTTTTTTACGCGCCATAAATACTGGGCATCCGGGTTCAATTTCAACGCTTCACGCCGATACTCCTTTGATGGCAATCGAGCAATTAAAAATGATGGTAATGCAAGCCGGACTTGGATTATCTCCTGCCGAAATAACTTCTTACATAAAAAACGTTATCGACATTATAATTCAATTAAAACGTGGAGAAAAGGGTAAACGCTATATTTCTGAAATATATTATCGTCCTTTGCACAGCAATCAATAAAATTTAAACGCAATGAAAAATTTAAGATTTTTTAACAAAAAATTTGATTATTTAACAATCGAGAGAGTTATTGAAATTACTGGTGCCAAACCCCATAAAGAATGCAATTTAAATTCTAAAATATCTGATATAAAAACTTTAGAATCGGCGACGCAAAATGACATTTCTTTTTTAAATTCAGGGCAATATATCGATAAATTTTCTAATTCTAACGCCGGTTTTTGTTTTATTGATGAAAAAAATATTAACAAAGTCCCGCCAAACATGATTGGGCTTGTAACCAATAATCCATACTTTTCTTACGCTCAAATTGTAAGTGAATTTTATCAACAAAAAAAATTCGATTTTACGTCGAAAAATTTAATTCATGCTTCGGCAAAAATTGGTAAAAATGTTGAAATTGCTCAAAATGTTTTTATTGGAGCGAATGTCGAAATTGGCGATAATTCTACTATTGGTCCAAACAGTTCAATACATGATGGAGTAGTCATCGGAACCAATTGCATAATTAACTCAAATGTTGTGATTACTTGTGCGATTATTGGCGATAATTGTCAAATTTTTAGTGGCGCTAAAATTGGTCAAGATGGCTTTGGATTCGTGCATAATTCTGGCAAAAATCATAAAATAATTCAAATTGGCATTGTCGAAATTGGCAATTATGTTGAAATT
>CAXNDB010000010.1:0-10897 GCA_964201025.1 Rickettsiales bacterium UBA1997
AAAAAAACGACTTTAGTTAGTTTTTTAAAAGGCTCTACTTTGAAAACTCACGCCGATGGATATTATTATAACATAACGAGTAATCATTGCTTTCAAGTTGGTGGAATGTTAGCAAAAATACATTTGGCTTCGAAGGATTTTAAATTAAATCGCAACAATGATTTGGCGGTTAAAGATTTTGAAAATTTATTTAACAAATTTAAACATTTAATTGATGATTACGATCCGATTTTAAATAAATTAATTACCGGCACTTTAAAATCACTTAACGCCAGTTGGAAGAACGATTTAGAAGCTTCTTCATGCCATCTAGATTTATTTCCCGACAATGTTTTTTTTGATGAAAAAAATCAAATTAGTGGCGTAATTGATTTTTATTTTTCAGCAAATGATTTATTAATTTATGACTTCGCGATAGTTGTCAACGCTTGGTGCTTTGATAAAACAAATTTTAATTTTGATAAATTTGAAGCTTTATTAAATTCTTATCAAAAAATTAAACCATTTAGTTCAAAAGAATTAAATTTCTTAGAAACGGCTTTAATTGCCGGCGCGATGCGATTCTTGCTAACCCGACTTCATGATATGTTTTTTACCCCAAAAAATTCTCTTGTAAAAATAAAAAATCCTATTGAATATAAAGAAAAGCTTTTATTTTTTATTAACAACAAAATATTAAAATAATGATTAATTATAATTTTTTTGGCAAAGATTGCATTTTGGATCAAGATTTAAAAGATCGCACCGATTTAAATCAAAAATTAAATGATTTAAATTTTAAATTTGGTGAAGTTTTGTTATTAAATCAAATTCATGGCGATAAAGTTGTTGTAGTTGATGATATTAAAAAAATTCATGGCATTCAAAATTTACCAAAAGCCGACGGCATCGTTACTACTTTAAAAAATGTGGCGATTGGAATTGTCACCGCAGATTGCGCTCCCATAATTTTTTTTGATGAAGAAAAACAAATTATTGGAGCTTGCCACGCTGGCTGGAAAGGCGCTAAATTAGGAATTATTCAAGAAACCGTAAAAAAAATGCAAGCATTGGGTGCTAAAAATATTTCTGCAATAATTGGACCGATGATACAACAATATTCTTATCAAGTTTCAATCGATTTTTACAATGAATTTTTACTAGAAAGCAAAGATAATTTGAGATTTTTTAAAGAAACTGCTGATCCGATTCGTTGGAATTTTAACTTGCCAAATTATGTTGAAAGCAAGTTATCTTTAAGTGGAGTTAATGATATCGAAAATCTAATGATTGACACTTACACCAATATTCAAAAATATTATAGTTATCGTCGATTCTGTCACAATAACGCAGAGGAAAAAGGAAGGAATATTGCGGTTGTTTGCTTAAATTAAATTTGCTCTTTTTTGATAATTTCCCGAGCAAGCTTTAAATAAGCCACGGAACCCGAACATTTTGAATCATATACAATTCCCGGCAAACCATAAGAAGGTGCTTCGGAGAGTTTAACATTTCTCGGAATATAACTTTCGTAAACTTTATCACCAAGAAAATTACGAACATCTTCTTCGACTTGCTCGGTAAGCTTGTTGCGCTTGTCATGCATTGTTAAAATTATTCCACTAATCGACAAATCTTGATTTAAATTATCCTTGATTAATCCAACGGTATTAAGCAAATGGCTCAATCCTTCGAGCGAAAAAAACTCACATTGCATCGGAATTAATATTGAATCTGAAGCACAAAGTGCATTTATTGTTAACAATCCGAGCGATGGTGGGCAATCAATTACAATAACATCGAAATCTTCAACAATTTCTTGAAGCGCATTTTTAAGTAAAAATTCTCTATTTTCAATATTTACCAATTCAACTTCGGACGCCGATAAATCAACGGTCGATGTAATAATCTTTAAATTCGGAATTTTTGTTTGTATAATTGCTGCTCGAGGCTTAACTTGCCCAATAATAACCTCATAAATTGTGTTATGGCGATCATTATTGTCAATTCCCAAACCAGTGCTAGCATTGCCTTGCGGATCCATGTCGAGCAACAAAACTTTTTTTCCAATTGCCGACATTGCGGTAGCAATATTTATTGCCGTTGTGGTTTTACCAACTCCACCTTTTTGGTTTACGATTGAAAATATTCTAGCTTTTTTAATCTTTTCTTGATGATCCATATTTAAAATTTTAGAAATTTTGGATTTGATTTTGTTATGATTAAACTAAATTTACTAAACTAATTTGTCAATTCGTTTCACATGAAACAAATAATTTTAAATTTTTCTTAAAAAATTTATATAAATTGTCGAACCGACCGCATCTATTTTTTTATTATCGAAATCGATTGAATAACAACCGCCTTTGGCAATGGGATAACGAAAATCGCTGGCGAAAATATCAAAAGCTATATTGTTGTGATAGCTAAATTTATTATCTCCAAATAAATCAAAATTAAATTTTATTTTTTCAAAATTTTCTTGCAAAAAAATCATTAATTTTTTGCCATTATCGAGAATTTTAGCAATTTCTGGATTCACAAATTGAGCCCTGATTTTTTTATCCAAATTTTCAAAATCATTATTTTTTAAAACTATTTCAGTAATTAATTCTTCATAATTTTTAGCTAATATTTTTATGTCGGAAATTCTTTTGTTAATGATGGCATCTTTAAGTTGATCTTTATTTTCTAAATTAATATTTTCTAAAAATTTATCCAAAAAATCTGGCAATGAAATTGAAATATTTAGATCGATTATATTAATTTTTTCCAAAGCATTTAAAGTGCTTTTTATTACTTCAAAACATGAATTTATATCCCTAGAGCCAATTATTTCACAACCAACTTGTGTTTGTTGACGTTCACGATAAATTTCATCACTATTTAGACAAACAACATCGCCATAATAACATAATTTTAGCGGAACATTTATCTCATCATAATTGGAAGAAATATATTTTGAAATTTGCAGAGTGATGTCGTCGCGGAAAAATAAATTTTTGCCCGAAATATTGTCGCTAAAATTAAAGGTATTTTCTAGGTTTTTTTTATCATAATTTTCAGAAAATTCAATCAATGAAGTTTTAATCAATTGATAATCATCATTGATAAAACTTTCCAAAGTATTTTTGGTATATTCATAATTTTTTTTGGCTTCATCACCTGTAAGCTCGTAAAATCCAAGTGGTAATAATCTTTTTTTATTCTTCATAATTATTTTTTATAAATTTTTGTAAATTTAACATATCAAGCCAAGCCAGTCTTTTCTTTGCAGGCTGACGCATTAAAAAAGAAGGATGAAAAATAGTAAATATTTTAGTTTTATTTTCTAAAAATTGTGGGGAAAAATCAAGAAATTTACCACGAATTTTACTGATTGCTTCAGAGGTATCAATAATAGCATTCATCGCGGTGGCTCCCACTAAAATTATGACTTTGGGATTAAAAAGTTGCAAATGTCTTTCAACAAAAGGCCGGCAAATGGCTTGTTCTTCATCGGTTGGACGACGATTTCCAGGCGGACGCCAAAAAATTACATTGGTAATGTAATAATCTTTGTCACGAGTCAAATTTATAGCATTAAACATCCCCGTTAACATTTCACCCGAATCACCGCAAAATGGTACTCCGCTGAGATCTTCATGATTCCCCGGAGCCTCTCCAATCACCATAATTTTAGAATTAGGATTACCGTCAGCAAAAACCGTATTGGTTGCCATTTTTTTTAAATTACAACCCTCAAAATTTTCAACAATTTCTTTAAGCTCGGCAATATTTTTAGCTTTACTCGCCAATAATCGTGCATTTTCAACAATTTGATTTAACGGCAAAAATTTCTCATCAATATTTGGTAATTTATTTTCCATAAAATTTATTTGATTTTTTTTCGCCAACTCCGCCAATGCTTGCGAAGTTGAAGAGATATTTTTTAAATTTGAAACAATTGTCGATTCCTGAATTTTTAGATGGTCGGGTAATTTTTCTTTTTGAACTTCTTGCCCAAGAATTAAATTTGTTTCACGTGAATTTTCTTTAGTTTTTTTATTTAAAACTATTAGTGGCTTACCATCTATTTTCAATTTATCATTTGGTTCGCTAGAAAATATTTCGTTGAGTTCGTTATTTTCATAAAATTCCAAAACATCGCGCAAATTATATTTTTGTTTCATTGACGTTAAATAATTTTTTTAATAAATTTTTGGAAATCATCGGTTTTTTCAAAGTTTTTATAAACTGAAGCAAAGCGCACGAAGGCCACTTTATCAAGCTTTTCGAGCGAACTCATCACTATTTCACCAATTTTGGAAGATAAAATTTCGGTTTCATTTTCAACTTCAAGTTGACGAACAATATTGTTCACTAATCTTTCAACTTGCAGTTCGGAAACGGGACGTTTTCTAACCGCCATTTCAATTGATTTTTTTAATTTTTCAGGATCAAAAATTTTTTTATCACCATTTTTTTTGATAACGGTAATTTCTCGAAGTTGAATTCGTTCAAATGTTGTAAATCTTGAGTCGCAAGCGGGGCAATATCTTCGTCTTTTTATAGCTTCGCCATCATCAGAAATTCTGCTGTCTTTTACTTGGGTTTCTAGGTTTCCACAAAATGGGCATCGCATATGAAATGCTATTTAAATTTTCAAATTAACTTAGGCCTTAATTAATCAATATTAATAATTTTTCTGTGCCTTGCATTTCGGCAAAACCACCTTTTACGGCAATGGTTTTAAAAATATTTTGGGAGTTGTCAAAAAGCTTTATTTCACCTTCGTGCAGATTTGAAATTATGGCCTCATGTCCAAACATGATTCCCAAATCACCTGAATTTGAAGGAACCACTGCAATATTGCAGGATCCCTTAAAAACAGAGCCTTCGATCGATATTATTTCAATTTTTAAATCCGACATAAAATAAGTTTTAACCTTCTAATTTAAAATTCTATTTATTTTCTTTAAGTATTTTATCACCTTTGGCTATGGCTTCATCCATATTGCCGACCATGTAAAAAGCCGACTCAGGAAGATAATCTAATTCTCCAGCACAAATTGCTTTAAAACCACTAATTGTATCTTTCAACGAAACCAATTTTCCAGGAGCACCGGTAAAAACTTCGGCTACGTGAAATGGTTGCGATAAAAATCTTTGGATTTTTCTGGCGCGAGCAACTGTTAATTTATCTTCTTCGGAAAGCTCATCCATCCCAAGAATGGCAATAATGTCTTGTAAAGATTTATAGGCTTGCAAAATTTTTTGAACTTCTCTGGCAACTTGATAATGCTCATCACCAACGATTCTTGGATCAAGAATTCTTGAAGTTGAATCAAGTGGATCTACCGCTGGATAAATTCCAATTTCGGCAATTTGACGAGACAAAACTGTTGTCGCATCAAGATGCGAAAATGAAGTCGCTGGAGCGGGATCGGTTAAATCATCCGCTGGCACGTAAATTGCTTGAACCGAAGTAATTGAACCATTTTTGGTTGAAGTAATTCTTTCTTGCATCGCACCCATTTCGGTGGCAAGAGTAGGTTGGTAACCAACTGCGGAAGGAATACGTCCGAGCAATGCCGACACTTCAGAACCAGCTTGTGTAAAGCGGAAAATATTGTCGATAAAAAATAGAACGTCGCGCCCTTCTTTGTCACGAAAATATTCGGCTTGGGTAAGGCCAGTTAGAGCAACTCTAGCACGGGCTCCAGGTGGTTCATTCATCTGACCATAAACTAACGCAACTTTAGAATTTTTGAAATTTTTGGTATCAATAACGCCCGAATCAATCATTTCATGATAAAGATCATTACCTTCACGTGTTCTTTCACCAACTCCGGCAAATACTGAATATCCGCTGTGTGCTTTAGCAACGTTGTTAATTAATTCCATAATTAAAACTGTTTTACCCACACCCGCACCGCCGAATAATCCAATTTTTCCACCTTTAGAATAAGGGGCGAGAAGATCAATAACTTTAATTCCGGTTTCAAGAATTTCGGTCTCGGTTGCTTGATCAACAAGCAAAGGGGCTGAAGCGTGAATTGGGTAAAGTTCTTTACAAACAATTTCACCTTTTTCGTCAATTGGCTCACCAATAACATTCATAATTCTGCCGAGAGTAGCCTCGCCAACTGGAACCAAAATTGGCGATCCAGTATCAATGACTTTAGCGCCACGAGTAAGCCCGTCAGTAGAATCCATCGCGATAGTTCTAACGGTTTTTTCACCGATATGAAGAGCAACTTCTAAAACTAATTTTTTACCATCATTTTGACATTCGAGAGCGTTGTAAATAGCGGGCATCTCGCCATTTTCAAATTCTACATCCACCACCGCAGAAATAATCTGCGTAACTTTTCCTGTATTTTTCATGTTTAATTAAGTTTTATTTCATTCCAATTTTTAAATTAAAAAAAACTCACAAGCCCTTTAAAATCAAAGACTTATAAAATTTATTTTTAATTTCAAATAATTGTTTTGAGAATTTTGATCGTTAAAATATTGAATTAATTAACGAAAATATAATATCATTTTGCTTCCATAATTTAACCGCCTTAACTCAAAGTGCAAGCAAAAAACTAAAAATTTTTAACACTCAAATTAGGTTATTCGCGTAAAAAAAATAGGTTATTCGCGTTTAAAAAATAGCCTAAACGGCTATTTTTAGCGAATAACGGGATAATGAGCGAAGCGAAGCAATCCCAGTCGTGAATCTTTTTCGAAGAAAAAGATGAAACGTTTATCAACAAGGAAAATCTAAAAAACCCAAATCTCATCGCGGATACGGCGATTTACTCGCCGTGAAGCGATTCAACTGAAAGCTAAATTTGCTTTAGCAAATTTAATGCTTAGCATGATAAATTCTCCTCGCATCATTTAAGAGTGGAAATAGTATATTATTTTAAAACGTTGACGTGCCCCATCTTACGACCTTCTTTTGCCTCACCCTTGCCATATAAATGAATTTTGGCTTTTGGATTATTGTGATATTTTTCGATGTCATTTACTTCATCGCCAATTAAATTTATCATTTGTCCTTGTGAATGAAATCTAGTATCGCCAAGAGCTTTGCCCGTAATGGCGCGAATCAATTGCTCAAATTGCGAAGTAATCGAAGCATTCATCGAAAAATGCCCAGAATTATGCGGACGCGGAGCCAATTCATTCACTAAAATTTTATTATCGACTATAAAAAATTCAACAGCCATGATGCCAACCAAATCAAGCTTTTCAGCGATTTTTGTGGCAGTTTTTTGAGTTTTAATTTTTTGCGGAAGAGATAATTTGGAAGGATAAAAACTACGCTCCAGAATTCCATTTTTATGAATATTAGTTAATGGCTCGTAAACTTTGATTTCACCGCTTTTAGAGCGTGCAACAATTACCGAGACTTCATCATCAAATCGACAAAATTTTTCTAAAATTAGCGGATAATTTTTAACATTTTCGTAAACTTTTTGTGCCGATTCAATATCTTCTAAAACAAATTGTCCCTTGCCATCATAGCCCATAATTGCGGTTTTCAAAATCGCTTTTTTGAAAATTTCCAATCCTTTTTTTAAATCGTCAAAATTATTTATAACTTTATATTCCGCGGTTTTAACTTGATTTTCGTTAAGAAAATTTTTTTCCAAAATACGATTTTGTGTAATTTTTAAAGTTTCGACATTCGGATAAAGTTGCGAATTTTGTGCTACAAATTCAGCCGTTTCCAAAGGAATATTTTCAAATTCAAATGTGGCAAAATCGATGGCGTCACAAAATTTTTTCAAAGCAGTTTTATCAAGATAATCGCCCACAATCGTTTGATTTGTAACGAAGCTTGCGGGCGAATCTTTTTGATCGGTTAAAATTACGGTGCGAAAGCCCATCATTTGTGCGTAAAAGCAAATCATTCTGCCGAGTTGACCGCCACCTATAATTCCTAATGTTTTCATTTTTTTAATTATTATAATACATTTCAAATTCAATCGGATGAGGCATTTGCTCATAACGATCGACTTCTTTGAGTTTTAATTCGATGTAAGCATCAATTTGCTCATTAGTAAAAACATCGCCTTGCAATAAAAATTCACGATCCTTATCAAGTGCCGACAAGGCTTCGCGCAAAGAGCGCGCAACTGTTGGAATTTTACGCAATTCTTTTTCGCTCGAATGATATAAATCTTGATTTTTTGGCTCTCCCGGATGAATTTTATTTTTAATGCCATCAAGTCCAGCCATCATCAAAGCCGCACAAGTTAAATATGGATTTGAAGCTGGATCAGGAAAACGAGTTTCAATGCGACGAGCTTTTTCGTTAGTCACGTGCGGAATACGAATTGAAGCCGAACGATTTTTCGCCGAATAAGCCAATAAAACTGGCGCCTCATAACCTGGAACTAATCTTTTATAACTATTAGTTGTAGCATTGGAAAATGCATTGATGGCACGAGCATGCTTAATAATTCCGCCGATATAAAAAAGAGCAAGCTCCGACAAGCCGGCATGCTCATTTCCCACAAATAAATTTTCACCATTTTTCCAAATTGATTGATGAACATGCATACCAGAACCGTTATCAGCGTAAATTGGTTTCGGCATAAAAGTTGCAGTTTTACCGAAAGCTTGGCAAACATTATGAACTACATATTTAAATTTTTGAATATTGTCTCCCGTACCCACCAAAGTTGAGTATTTGAAACCAATTTCAAATTGCGAAGTTGCAACTTCATGATGATGAAGCAAGGGAATCAAACCAACTTGACGCATTGATTCAATAATTTCGGCACGCAAATCTTGACCACTATCAATTGGAGTTGGAGCGAAATAAGCTCCTTTAATTGGAGCACGACGTCCCAAATTTTTACCTTCTTCATCTTTTGAAGTATTGTGCGGGGCTTCTTCCGAATCAATTTTATAAAAATTGCCGTGGCTCGAAGAATCAAAACGGACATCATCGAAAACAAAAAATTCTGGCTCTGGACCAAAATAAGCAACATCACCATAACCACATTTTTGTAAATATTCTTCAGCTTTTTTAGCGGTAAAACGTGGATCGCGCGGATAACCTTTGCCGGTTTCTGGCTCAATAACGTCACAAAATAAAACTAAAGTTGGATGAGAATAAAATGGGTCGATAAAAGCTGTATCTAATTGTGGCATTAAAATCATGTCGGATTCGTTAATTTCTTTCCAAGCATTAACCGAAGAACCATCAAAAGAAACACCTTTAGTTAAAGCTTCTTCATCAACCGCATCAGCACAGTGAGTAATATGAAGCCATTGACCGGCATAATCAGAAAAACGAAAATCAACAAATTTTATTTCATTATTTTTGATAGTTTCAAAAATAACATTAACGGCAGAATTTTTGGACATATAAATTTTTTTAGATTTTGATATTTTCTTTTTTGAAAAAAAGATATGTTTAGATGGGGAGTAATTTTTAACCTATCTAAAAAATAATGTATAGAGTTTTTTTTAATTTTTTTAAAAAAAATGGAAAAAATTTAAGAAAAAATGAAATTTTTGAGGGAATTTTGGAGAAAATTTCAAAAATTTGAAATAATTTTTTAATTTTTGGCAGAAATTTTAAAATTATTTCTTAAAAATTATTTTCTTGATTAAGAAAAATAAAAATGGTGAGCCCGAAACGATTCGAACGTTCGACCCACAGCTTAGAAGGCTGTTGCTCTATCCAACTGAGCTACGGGCTCTAATAAATACTAAATTAATTTAGAAATTTAATATAAGAAAAAACATTATGATTAAAAATGTTTGTTTTTTCAAGTTAAATTTTTAAAAAACGAAATTTAAATTTACACCTTATTAATTCTGGCTCCAAATATTGCGGTGCCGAGCCTTACGTGCGTTGAGTTTAAGGCAATGGCATCTTCATAATCAGCACTCATTCCAATCGATAATTTTTTCAAATTATTTTCTTTGGCAAGTTTGCCGAGTAAAGCAAAATAAGGCGAGGCGCTTTCGTTAGAAGGCGGAACCGCCATCAATCCAACAACATTTAATTGCAAATCATTCATACAAAAATTAACAAAAGATGATAAATTTTCGATGGCGATTCCAGATTTTTGAGATTCTTCACCAATATTAACTTGAATAAAAATTTCACAATTTTTTTGTAATTTTTTTTGTGCTTTGGCAATTTCACCAGCTAATTTTTCACCATCAACACTCTCGATGCAATCAAATAATTCAACGGCTTCTTTGGCTTTATTACTTTGTAAACGTCCAATAAAATGAAGTTTTATTTGCGGATAATTTTTACGCAATTCAACCCATTTTTGTTGAGCTTCTTGAATATAATTTTCACCAAAAATTTTACATCCCAAATTAATTGCTTCAATAATTTTTTCGCTTGCAATAGTTTTCGAAACCGCAACAATATTAACATCTTCAGGCTTTCTATCAAAGGTTTTGCAGGCTTTGGCGATGTTTTGCTTAATTAAGTATAAATTTTTTTCAATCATGAATTATCAAAAATTATTTGAGATAAAAAAAGTTCAATTAAGAGCTCAAAAATTTAATAATTTAACAAATATTAAATCCTTATATTTTTTTACCGATCGTAAAAAAATTCACGATTTAAAGCAAGTGCTTAAAAATTTACCCAAAAAAACTTGCCTAATTTTTCGTGAATATGATTTACCAAAACTAGAAAGAGAAGAGTTGGCATTAAAATATTTTAAAATTTCTAAAGAATTTGGGCATGATTTTTTAGTGGGAAAAGATATTAATTTGGCGGTAAAAATTAAATGCGACGGCGTTCATTTTTCTGATAATGATTTAACTAAATCTTTATTAAAAATTCGCTATTCTTGTAAAAAAAATAAACTTATTTTTAGTTTCGCTTTACATAATTTAAAAAACCTTTCTTATCTTAGAAAATTAAGCCCCGACAACATTTTTTTATCACCGATTT
>CAXNDB010000011.1:0-10896 GCA_964201025.1 Rickettsiales bacterium UBA1997
TTACCCAATTCCAATAGCTTTTAATAGCATCTCGTGCGATTTCATTTTTTATTTTTTCGAGTTGAATTTTGCTTTCTTGTAGCTCTAATTGCGAAGTAATTAAATCGAGCCGACCGCTGTCAATCGCTCGATTTCGTAGCAAAGAAAAACTTCCGCCAATTCGATATTCACCTTCATCATTAGTTAAATTATTGCCATCATAATCGGCAAAATTTCCGAACGATTTGCGATAACCGCCATAAATTTTACTGCCCAAAAAACCATTTTGTTTTTCCAGTGAAATATCGTTAATTTTGCCGTCGTAAAAGCCTCGACTTTTATCTTGATATTGGTTTTTAATTTTGACATCAAAAAAACCTAAACTTTCCAAAATTTTACCTTCTTTACTCGCAACTTTTTCGTAAAAATTTAAAATTTGTGGATAATTTTTTTGCGATGATTCGATGATTTTATTAATGAGAAGAGGGGAGTTTGAGTCTTTATTTTGTAGGACATTTTCAGCAAAAGAATTATTGCAAAAAACAAATAAAAAAATAATGTAATAAATTTTTTTGGTTAAAAAAAATCTTAGATTTTTTTGTTTATTTTTCATAAGTAATAAAATTTTTGGGCATTATTTGTTCGTTGAAATCAGGCGGGAAGCCGTTAATTTGTCGCCACAATTCATAACCCAATTTTACATTATCAAGTAAAACCCAACCATAAACTTTAGCGCCGTGATTTAAAAAACGGGTGTCGGGCCATTTTTCATTCGGATCTTTAACGGCGATGATGCGAAATTTGCCATTTTCTGAAACGGCGGAATCGACGGCGGAAACTACAGCGCCAAAAGTTCCGATGGCAACTTCGGGCCAACCGCTAAATTGAATGGCGGGCCAGCCTTCAAATTGAATACGAATTTTACGTCCGGCATAAATTAATGGAATATCGTTGCCACTTACATAGAGCTCAATTGCGGGGTCTTGCAAAATTGGAGCAAAACTGGCAATTTTGTCACCCATTTTAACGGTGGTTGAATTATCCGATGCCAAAACTTTTAAAATTACGCCATCACGCGGAGCCGTCACCAACTGGCTTTCTTGGCGTGATAATTTTATCGATGCTTCAGCGATTTCGCCCGAAATATGTTCAACATTTGATAATAATTTTTTGTATTCGATTTTGGCATCCTCAACATTTTTTCGCGAAGAAAGTCCTTTGCGAAATAAATCTTCTTGACGATTGAAGTTGATTTTGGAAGTGTCGGAAGCCATTTTGGCAACTTCATATTTGCGTTCTTTGGCGCTTTTTTCAAGTTGCAAACGTTCAATAATTTGCGGATCATTATCGACAATTTCAACTAATTTATCTCCCGCCTTAACCCTTGAGCCATCTTTCACGAACCACTGATTTATGCGACCATTCACCGTGGCGTTAATATTTTGAGCACGATTATTTGGATCAAGTGCGATAACATAGCCAAAACCGCTAGCAGTCTGCCTCCACGGTGTTATAACTAAAATTAAAATCAACAAAATTAAACTTATCACGATAATCTTTTTTAAAGATTCAATCGGTTGCGGAATTTTAATTTGATTCAATGTTTTAAAAGATTTTCTATCCATTTTTAATTTTTAATTAAATAATTTTCTATCCATTTTTTTGCTCAAATTTATCTAAATCTTCAATTGATTTAAAGTTGTGAGTGCGATTTTCGTCGATAAAAATATATTCATCAAAATCAAGCATATCATCGCGACGATTTGAGAAATAAATTACCGTTGAATTATGATTTTTAGTTAAAAATTTTAATATGTTTTGACGGGTCTTTAAGCCAAGCATATCAAGCACTTCGGTGATTATAATTATTTGTGGTTCTTGCAATAAAGCACGAGCGATTTTTAGTAAAATTTTTTCCGAATCCGACAGCGGATAACCAGTTGGGATAATTCTTAAATTCAAACCTTCATTGAAGCGATTTAAGGTTTTATCAAGTTCGGTAATTTGCAAAATTTCGTTAATGCGTTTTTTGTTAATATTTTTATTATTAAAAGTTAAATATTCCTCAATATTTCCTTCAAGAAAAGAGCCATTATCAATCAAGGCAATTTTCGAACGCAAATGTGAAATGTTGATATTTTCAACTTCGATATTGTTAAATTCCAAAGTCCCGCCGAGTGGCTTTCTTAAACAATATAGAAGCTCAATCAAAATTTTTTGTGATGATAAATTATGAGTTGAAATTATATAATTTTTATGATGTTTTAGTGAAAAATTAAACTTAAATTCACGTCCAAAATAATTATCAATAACGTGATTAAATTTGATGTCGATGCGATCTTCTTCGATTTTTTCTAAGCCAATACTTTCTTGCGGAATATTGTAAAATTGTGAGAGTTTTTCGCAAGCGCCGACGACATCGTAAAAATCTTCAAAATCACGTCCGAGTTGAGAAATTCCGTAAAGTGTAGTCGAAAGAATTAATTCTGAAGCGACCAATTGGCCGATTGAAAGTTGTCCTTTTACCACCAAATATCCGCCGAGAATTAATAGCAATGAACTGGCGACTGTGTAGAGCGCAAGCATTAAAGAAAATTGAGCAAAAAGTTGTGAAAAATGCGATTTGCGTTCTTTTAAATATTGCTCGGTGAGAAAATCGGTTTTAAAAATCGCATATTTTTGCCCGATTTCTGATTTGAATAAAATATTGTTGCGGGCAATGTCCTCAAGCCATCCCGCCATGTCATATTTGCGTCGACTTGAATAAAATTTGGTGATGAAACCTTTGTTGCAAAAGCTTCGCCAAATTATAATTATCGAAATAATTATTAACAAAGAAAAGACTAAGAAAATTGGATGATAAAACGCCACTAATATAAGTCCTGCAATAGTTTGCAAGATTAAAGTAAAACTTTTTATCAAGATTTTTGGCAAGGTTTTTTGGATAGTTATTACATCAAAAAAACGATTTACAAATTCAGTTTGATTGGATTCTTCGAAATTTTCATGACGAGCATTTATTGTTGATAGAGTAATGTCGGCACTCATTCTTGCGAAGAATTTTCTTTGAAAAATTTCACTAATATAAAATTGTAAAACATTTAAAATTGCCGAAAAACTTAACAATAAAAATAATAATAATCCCAAAATTAATATGGGCTGAAGCATCGCGGTGAAAGCGACGGAGTTGATTAATAATTGAACGGAAATTGGAGTGGCGAGACTCAAAATTGCGATGGCAATTCCATATACTATGGCGGTTAAAAAAAATCCTTTATCATCACCTAAAATTTTTTTAACAAAAAATTTTACGTTGGGATTATCTAAATCATTGCTAAAAGGCTTATAAAGCTTTTTACTCGATAATTGAAATTGCATCTTATTTTTTTAAAAAATTATTTTAAATTTTGACAAATTTAAGTTAAATTAATTTGAACTTCAAGAATTTCTTGGTAAAAATAATTTCTCCAAATCAAACTTAAATTTTAAAAATGAAAATTTCGATAAAAGTTATAACTCATGCTAAAAAAAGCGAAGTGGTTGGTGATGATATTGATTTGTTGGGCATAAGAATTTTGCGAGTAAAAATTAGTCAACCTCCCGAAGATGGAAAAGCCAACAAAGCCTTGATAGAATTACTTGCAGACTATCTTAAAATCAAGAAAAATTCAATCACAATTATTGCGGGCGAAAAATCAACTCACAAAATTGTTGAGATTAAATAAAAGATTTATAACATTTATTTTTCTTTAACATTTCTCAACTTTTTTTATGAAAAACAATAACAATAAAGATAACTACAACCACAATAATAAAGATAATTCTAATATATCCAATATTATACAAACAGAGCCAAGTAAATTAAGTGAAGAATTTCAAGTTGTTGCGCCGGCGAGAAGCGAAAGCTTTGTTGTTGTGAATAAAAAAAATATACCCGATTCGAGACCATCTTCTCCTTTTGAAGTAATTGATAATCCTCAACTACAATATGATTTAGGTTCTTCGGTGCCTTTTAATTCTCCAAAGTTATATAGCGGAACTCAATCCCCGCCAAATTCCCCGCGATCAAATAATAGCAATGGTGGCGGTTGTTCATTAAGTTAAATTTTCGAATAATTTAGTCAATAAAATTGTTAAAATCCTCTTCAATACTCGATAGTTTTTAATTTAAAGTTTTAAAAAACTGGAAAAATTTGTTCAACAGATTTGACTAATTTTTCTAAATTATATTTCGGTAATTTTAATGTTAAAAATATAAAATCGATATAAATAATTTTGTGAAAAATAATAAAATCTTTCCAGTTCAAGATACCGCGTTGGATCCTGAAAATCAACCTTCTAGAGCTGTTTCATCAGCTCCTAATTCACATTTGCATTTTAATTACGCAATTGCCGGTGGTATTAGTTTATTTTTCTCTTGTTTTGTATTTGGCATTGGGGCTTTATCTTTGGATGCTGATAAAACATTTCATAAATCTAGAAATCAAACAAGTTTTGCGGAAAATTTGGGCGAAGATGGAAAATACGGTTTCGCATTGGCGATTTCAGCTTCAACTTTTTTGACAAGTTTTTTATTAACCAGAAATTATCTTAGAAAAATTGATCGTCAAAATAATGATCAAAATAATGGCGCTCACGTCAGTGCTCAATTAGTTTTTGGCGTTGGTCATCCGAGGACTAGTTTTCAAAATACAAATTCATCGACAAGTTCAATTTCAAATTCAAATAATTCGCGATAATTTTTTTAAAATTTAAATCGAAAATTTATTATTTTTTAAAAAGAAATATTTTAATTGCTTTAATATTATTTGCTGTCATTAATTAATTTTTTATAACAAAATTTAGTATCTATGCAAAATGCAGTAAATGAAATTGAGGTTGTTGAGAATTCAAATCCGGAAAATCAAGATGCAATAAGACCTATCCTAGAAGTTGGAAATTTTAGAGATGCCTTATCAAGACAAGTTGAAACTGGGGAGTTTAATCAATTTTTTGCATTAATAGAGCAACGTTCCCAAGCGCGTGAAAATAGATTTCAAGAGAATCTTCATAGACAAGAATTACTTATTCAAGCATCAGAAGTTTTGTATCCGCGCAATCGTTTTCTTAGAAATTATATTGATTCCCCATCGATTCTTTTAATGAATAATTTATCTAAAACGGTTCTGTGTTATTTGGCTCTAACTGCGGAAGTGATTGGCGGTATTGCGGGTTATTGTTATATTAAATATCCAGAAAATGCAATGAATGGAACTAATATTGCAGAAGCAAATATTACAGAAACAAATATTCTTAGAAGTGAAATGGATTCAAGAAATAATTGCATGGAAGAAAAAATTCCGATTGCTATGTTTGCTATTCCTTCAGTTTTGTTATTGGGGCTTGTGAGTACAAAAATAATTGATAGTTTTAAGTCAAGACGATCAAGAGGCGAAGCTCGAGAAGGGGCTCCGCAAAATGACATAACAAATCGAGTGAATCAACAAGCAAATACTACGCATCTTGTTGCTGACATTGTGATGGCTCCTACCACTAACCCTAATCAAATTTAGGTTTATAAGCCGTAAAGCGGGGGGAGATAGAACCCCGTATGCTTTACGAATTATTTGAATAAAATTATTAATTTATCCAACATTATTTGGCGAAGAATCATTTTCGTAAAATTTGTCAGAATATTATTATGATTTGGTTGATATTAATATTTTTTTGTGTTATTTAATTTAACTTTATAATCAAAATAAAATTAATTTATGCAAAATCAGTCAGATCAACAAAATCAACAAGTTGCTTCAATTCCCCCTTCAAATAATCAAGATATTGAATCGGGTCAACAAAATCAACAAGTTCCTCCAGCTCAGCCTTTAGATAATCATAATATTGAGTCAGATTCAAGAAGCTGGTATAGAAGATTATCAAGTCAGGATTATAAACAAATTGTACTAGCTTTAGGTGTCACAAATACAATAATGTCGAGTATGTTATTGGGTGGCATGTCTTTAGATTGTCAATCTTCGTATCCTGAGCCGGAAACTCCAAAAGAACCTGGTTATAATATGACTCAATTTTTAGAATTTAAAAATCAACAAGCTGAATATAAAAAAGATTGTGAAAATCAAATGGGTCTTTATGCAATACCCGCTGTTATAGTAGTAAATATGGGGGTTGCAGCTTATATTGTTTTAAAAAAATTAGGTTATTTTGAATCAAGAAGAATAGAAAGTGAAGTTAATGCAGATGTTGTTTTTGCTCAAGGAGGCCCTTCTGAAGAAGTTGCTTTGCCAGCAGTTCAAGTTGGTGCTCAAATATCACAAAGAAGAGATAATTTACATCCAGATACAACTCGCGTAAGCCTAGATACAGCTTTAAGAATAAATCAAGAACAAAATCAAGAACAAAATCAAGTAAGAGCTCCTTTTCCTAGAGCGCAAAGTTTATAATCAAAAAGGAGTTTATTATTTTGATAATTTAAAAGTGAAATTATCGCAAATTTATAAAGTTTTTAGGCTCTTTTTCATTTTTTAAAATAGATGAAAAAGAGCCTAAAAGATTTACGAATTATTTGAATAAAATTATTAATTTATCCAACATTATTTGGCGAAGAATCGCCTTCCAAAGCTTCTCCTGAAATGTCTTCACCAGTTTCTGCTTCGTCAACTTCTTTATTTCCCGTGTTAGCAATTCTTGCCACCGAAACCACCGTTTCATCTTTAGTTTTAATTAAGGTGACGCCTTGAGTGTTGCGACCGCTAATGCGAACCGAAGCAATTTCGGTGCGAATTAATGTGCCTTTGTCGGTGATGATCATAACTTGATCTTTGCTCTCAACGGTGAAGCTGGCTACAACCAAGCCGTTGCGTTTCGAAGTGATAATGTTAGTTATACCCGAGCCACCACGGTTGGTGATGCGATATTCATAGGCCGAAGAGCGTTTGCCATAACCATTTTCAGTGATGGTTAAAATAAATTCTTCATCGAAAGCCATTTGTTCAATAATTTTTTGATCAAGCTCCGCCCCTTTAATTTGGCGGATTTCGAGTGGTTGAATTAATAAATCATCACTTGGATTTTCCGCAAGTTTTTTATTGTGAATTAAAGCATCACGCAGTTCCAATCGTTTTTCTAAATCGATTTTCAAATATTTTTCTTTGATTTCGGAATCTTCGCCGGCATGTTTAATGATCGATAAAGCGATAACTTTATTGCTACTTTCAAGCTTGATACCACGCACTCCGGTTGAATTACGACTTTGGAAAACTCGCAATTTGGCAACGGGGAAGCGAATGCATTTACCATTTTTAGTCGAAAGCAAAATGTCATCTTTCTCAGTGGATAAAGCCACGCCAATCAAGGCTTCATCGCCTTCGAGTTTCATGGCAATTTTTCCGCTTGAACGAATATCGACGAATTGATCCATTGAGTTGCGTCGAATATCGCCGTTCGAAGTAGCGAAAACGATGCTTAAATCTTTCCAGCTTTCTTCATTTTCAGGAAGTGCTAAAATTGTGCTAATTTTTTCATCGGCTTCAAGTGGAAGAAGGTTGACTAGGGCGCGTCCACGAGCTTGTGGCGTGCCAAGAGGAAGTTTATAAGTTTTTAATTTATAACATTTACCTTTGCTTGAGAAAAATAAAATTGGAGTGTGAGTGTTGGTGGCAAAAATATCGGTGGCGATATCTTCTTCACGAACATCCATGGCACTGCGACCCTTACCGCCTCGGCGTTGCGTGCGATAAGAAGAAAGTGCCACACGTTTGATATAACCATTCATGGTGGCGACCACAACCATTTCTTCTTTTGGAATTAAATCTTCGATATCGACTTCAAATTCAGAATCTTCGATCGAGGATTTTCTAGGTGTGGCGAATTCATCTTTAACTGCGTTTAATTCTTTTTTAACTAATTCCAACATTTTTAAACGATCAGATAAAAGCTCGAGATAGCCTGAAATTTCAAGTGCCAAAGCCTTTAATTCTTCGTTGATTTTTTCCATTTCAAGACCCGTCAAACGCGCTAAACGCATTTCAAGAATGGCACGAGCTTGAACTTCGGTGAAATAAAAATTGCCGTCTTTAACAATATTACCTTTATCTTGAACGAGTTTGATCATAGTCTCGATCAATCCAACTGGCCAAGGGCGCGCTAAAAGTTTTTCACGTGCTTCGCTAACATCTTTTGATTTTTTAATGAGCTCAACAATTTCATCGATATTGGCAACCGCAACTGCCAAACCGATTAAAATGTGAGTTTTATCTCTGGCTCTGTTGAGCAAGAAATTGGTGCGTCGAGTTGTGACATTAAAACGGAAATCAACGAAAATTTTAATAACTTCGAGAAGGTTCATCAATTTAGGCTGGCCGTAATTTAAAGCGAGCATGTTAACGCTAAAATTACATTGTAATTCAGTGAAACTATAAAGTTGATTGATGATAACTTCTTCCATGGCGTCCTTACGCAATTCTATCACCACACGAATTCCATCGCGGTCGGATTCATCACGTAAATCTGTAATGCCTTCGATTTTTTTCTCCTTAACGAGTTCAGCGATTTTTTCAACGAGCTTGGCTTTGTTGACTTGGTAAGGAATTTCGGTGATAACAATTACGTTTTTGCCACCCGACTTTTTTTCAATTTTATGACGACCACGCATCACGACAGAACCGCGTCCAGTGCGAGCTGCCGAATCATGACCCGATCTACCGAGAATAATTCCACCGGTTGGGAAATCTGGTCCCGGAACGATTTTTATAATATCTTCAATGGTGATATCATTATTTTCAATATAGCCAAGACAAGCATCAATTACTTCGCCTAAATTATGTGGCGGAATATTGGTCGCCATACCTACGGCGATACCACCCGAACCGTTAACTAAAAGATTAGGAAAACGTGCTGGCAAAACTTTTGGCTCTTTTTCGTGACCATCATAATTCGGTACGAAATCAACGGTGTCTTTGTCGAGATCGTCGAGCATGGTGTGCGAAATTTTTTCGAGACGCGACTCAGTATAACGCATCGCGGCCGCAGGATCATCATCAATCGAACCAAAGTTTCCTTGCCCATCAATTAATGGCACGCGCATCGAAAAATCTTGAGCCATTCGCACCAAAGATTCGTAAATCGCCGAATCGCCGTGCGGGTGATATTTACCCATTACTTCACCGACAATTCTTGCCGATTTTTTGAAAGCTTTATTGTAATCATAACCGCCTTCATACATGGCGAAAAGTATACGACGATGAACGGGCTTGAGACCGTCGCAAGCGTCAGGAATAGCGCGCGAAACGATGACGCTCATGGCGTAATCGAGATAAGATTTACGCATTTCGCCAACTAGCGAAACCGATTGAATATCTTTGCCTACAGCAGGAATAATTGCGTTTTGATTTGTCATTTTAATTTAAATTTGGTGATAGTTCCAATATTATTTCGACTAATAATAGTAAAAAGGTGTCGTAATTTTATAATAAGTTTAACAACAAGTGCAAGTAAAAATTTTAATTTTTTGCAAAATTTTATTTTGTAGATTTTTTAAGATTATATTAATTCATAACTGTGTTGCAAAAATATACAAGACAACAAAAAACTATAACATTCGATAAAGTTTAAAACTAATAATTAAAATAAATTATTTTTAAAAATTATTTTATGCAACAATCCGAAATCTCGCTAGATATTCCCGCAACAATTTCAAGCCAAGAAGACTCATTTAAGTTGTTGATTGACAAGTTTTTTTTAGAAGAAAGTTTGCATAAAAAAAATGAAATTTATCGCAAAATTGAAATGGCTATAATTAAGGATGAAAATATTAATTCGGCTGAAATTAATCAAAAAATGGCAGATTATTTTTCGAAAATAGCTAATCCAAATGATTTTGATAAAAAGCTGATTAAGTTAATGCTAACTAGTGGCTGGAAGGTTCCGCAAGATTTTCCAGAAAATGATTTTCTTAATATAAAAGAGTCTAAAAATGATTTTTATATTCAAGATACGGAAATTAAAATTCAAGATTATAAAAAAACCTACCAAGCTCCGCCAATTAAAATTGAAGAGCGTTTTCAGAAAGAATTTTTTGATAGTTTAAAAATTGCGTTTGAATATCTGGATTATTGCTTAATTCCTTTTAATAAA
The DNA here is from genome assembly GCA_964201025.1 of Rickettsiales bacterium UBA1997. Classification (GTDB taxonomy): domain Bacteria; phylum Pseudomonadota; class Alphaproteobacteria; order Rickettsiales; family UBA1997; genus CAILUF01. The sequence continues at coordinate 10,108 of CAXNDB010000011.1, forward strand.
AATGAGGTGGAATATAACAAAAAAAATATTTTAAGAATTAATGTTAACGCTTTTGAATTGGGTTTTTCGGCGACTGGTTTTTGTGATTTTTTAAAAAATATTAAAATAATAAATGGAAGAAAAGAATTGGGATTTTCAGAATTTGTTGAAACATTAGATAGCGAAAAAAAACAGTTTTTTGAAGAGAATTTTTTGACTTTGCAAGCTCGATGCATCTTAGATAAACAAATAGTAACGGACTTTAGTTTTGCCAAAGAATTTGTTGAAAATGCAATCGATGTTAGGTCTTCAATTGAATCTTCGAGAAGAGGAAGTTTTCAAAATTTTTCATCGATGAGGAGTAGTTTTCAAGATTCTTCATCGCGAAGAAATAGTTTTCAAGATTATTTACCAAGCTTACATAAAGCTCATCACAATGAGGTAAAAATTTTAAAATTGGAAGGTGATAAATTTGTAATTAAAGATTCGGATCCAACTTGTTTTAGTTTTTTAAAATCAATTTTTTGCAATTGTTTTGGTAAAAAAAATCAACAAAAAAATATTTCACCTGATCCAGATGCGAAACCTTCGAGCGATCATAGTCTTCATCCTTCAAGTTCTTTTATTGTTGATGGCGGATTATCTTTGGCATCAAATCGGAGAGATATTTTTTTGAATTAATGTTGTTTTAATAAAAATTAATCTCAAAATAAATTTATTTTTTTAATTTAAATCTAACCAAATTATTTATGAAAATTGCGGTAACGGGAATTAGTGGAAAAATGGGTCGAGTCATCGGTTCTTTGGTGA
>CAXNDB010000012.1:0-10723 GCA_964201025.1 Rickettsiales bacterium UBA1997
ATTATTGGAGAAATAAATACATAAATGATTATTGCGATAGCACTACTAATAAAAATATGCATAGCTCTTATCACCGTAGAAATAAGACAAAAGGCAATTACAAATACTGACATGGCTATGGAAAGCCCTACTCCTCCTGTAAAAAAAGCCGCTATTAATAATGAGAAAATCGTAGAAGAGCTGAAGCCTGGTCCGTAATTCATATATTGCATTATTTTGCAATCTAAAGTATCCCAAATCATTAAGTATTCCTTGTTCTTTGGATAATTTTTTATTGTTCCATTTTTCGCACCATTAAGATCATATCTAGCACCAAAATCACATTTATCGCCTTTTATATCCGATTTTATTTTGAAGAAAATTCTAGAAATTTCATTTGAGCCATTATAAACTCCATCAAAAAATATAGTTCTCCAAGCGTCTCCATTAACAAAGTAAATAACAAAAGCGATTTTTACGATGTAAATTAAAAAATCTTTTCTATTTTCTAAATCAATTTTTCCAACTAATAGTTTGAATCCAAAAAACGACATCGACATCACTAAAACCGTTGTTATTATGCTCCTTAACCTTTTTTGTAATTTTTCAAAAAAAGAAATTTCTTTAACCTTATTACCAACTTTATAATTAATCATTACTCCACCTCTGGAGATTTGAAGATAACTATCGGAATAACTTTTGATTCCATTAACAACACCTTCAACTCTACATTCATTTCTCGAATTACCAAAAGTGCCATCATTACATTTACTATGGCCAAAACTATTTGTAAAAATATTGGCCATGGTTTCTTTAAGACACTGAACTATTGGAGCGGAAAAATTAACTTGCTGACCAAATAAGATTCCACCATTATATTCAACTCCACTTTGTTCATCTATTTTTTTTCTAACTCCATTTTGCGAATCTCCAACAAAATCTATGCAAGCTTTAGAATAATAAGGGCTCATAAAATCCATGCCCGTATTTACGTAAGGTCTATTCGGAACTAAAGTACAATGAGTAAAATATTGACAAAAGTTTTTTAATTTCCCCGCTTTTTCATTTATTGAGCAATCAGCATTTCTTATTTCGGTATTAACAGAACTGCATTCTTTTTTTTCAATTTTTTCTGGATTCATCGGAACAAATTTACCATCGCCATCAAACACTCCATCTTTATAGTAATCGGCATAAACCGTTCCGCCTCCTACTGAAAAATTATAAGGACAGAGACTATAACTTTGAGCACAAATCAACCTATTGTTGTCTCTTCTGTATGTTTCATAAACTATCGCCACATTTTTTTTGAATGAACATTTTTCATCACTTTTGCAAAATATGTGATCCCTATCCCAGATGGAATCATTGTCCTGGTCAATATAGCTTTTCTTTTCAAGGCATATATAATTCTGACTCCTATTTAAACAGCAATTATAGGCTGTTCTGAACGAAGAATCTGAGGCATGATAAAGAGGGTTATATCTTTCGCATAAAAAATTTGCTGGCTGTAAACCTCTAAAATAATATCTTTGCGGACTGTTCGACCTAGATGGATCAGTACATTGATCTCCGCCATTTGGTTTATCTTCAAATTCCTTTCCCCCATAAAACCATTCACGATATTTTTTAGCATCACTACTATCACTACTCTCGGCCTCTGAGATTGACAATGTTGCAGGCTTATTTTCTGGCTGAGAATTTCCCCTAGCTGAATTGGTAAAAGTTTCCTTGTTGGGAGCATACCAATCATGGCCACAAACCTTAACTCTATTATATTCATCTTTAGCAACTTCATAAATCGTACCAAGACCTGCACTGAAGGCACCAGCAATTGTTACAAGATCAATCGCTAAAGTCACTCTACATTGTTGATTGGTAATCGCTTTTTTGCTTGCTTTAATTATATCAGCAAGATCTTTTGGTAACGAAGGCATTAGCCTAGGCATGAAATTATTATTGCATATACCATTCATATGGGTTATCGCACCTTTTATTATACCATATGCCGTCGCAGCAGCCGTTATGCAAACTGGATTAGTAAGATTAAAATCCATTTCTCGACTAATTTTTGTTTCGGGAGGAGTAAAGGCATCAAACCCCTCAATCTCTCCAGTGGCTGCGCTACAATTTCTAATCCTCTCAACACCCCCTTCTTTTGAGGCATAAATTTTATTTGGGGGCAAAAGAAAGATTAATGATATTGCGATTAAAATAATTCTAGAAATGTAAAGAATATAAAATTTTTTCACTATTTTGAATCGGTATTATTTAATCTTTCATTAAAAATTGGCAACCAATCTTTTGCATCTTCTCCAAATTCATTCATGATTTCATCTAGCATTGCAACGGTTTCCGCCCTACCGGAAAGAATATTTATAAAACTTTCCATACCACTTAAATCTATCTTGGCTACAACGCCATCATTATCTTGTTTTACTAAGAAAAATCTTGAAGATGGATCTGTAGTTCTTACGATATTATATTCTCTTTCCGATAATCTGAAAACCGATTTATATACCGAAGTCGCCTTAAGATTTGGCAAAAATATTTGAGTCGCAGTTTGTTGAACAAGAGTGTCAGAAATACTACTCTTCGTAGCATCTTCAACTGATTGAGTGGCAAAAACTACCATGGCGTTTAATTTTCTTAAAACCTTGAGCCAATCTTTAATCTTTGGTGCAAAAACTGGATTATCGATTAACGCCCACGCTTCATCAAGAACTATCATTGTTGGCTCTCCGCGAATAGAATTTTGTATTCTATGAAATAAATAAAGCAACACTGGTCCTAAAGCATCTTTATCTTGCAAAATATGAGCCATCTCAATTCCAAAAGTTTTAGCTGAATTGAAATCAATTAAATCTAAATCATTATCAAATAATTTAGCGTGAGAGCCATTGGAATGCCACTTGGCAAGCCTTCCAGCGATAGTTCCCGGACCCGTCAATCCCATAAAAGGAGCGATATTTCTTAATTTTCTTTTTTCTTGAGGAATTTTAAAATTACCCGCCACCGCTTCATTTATTCTATCAATTTCATGCGCAGGAATAGATTTGCCATCATTCGATACGAGAGCTTTTAAAAATTCAATTAAAAAAGTTCTATTTTCAAGCGTATCTTCGATTTGAAATGGATTAAATCCAGAAGTTTTTGAAGCACTTGGAATTATATAAACTCCGCCAATCGCTCTAACAAAAATTTCGGCACCGCGATCTTTATCAAAGAAAAATAATTTGGGTTGAAATTTTTGCGCTTGGGCACATAAAAAATTTAACAACACTGTTTTACCCGCACCAGTTGGACCAACAATCATGGTATGTCCAACGTCTCTTACGTGAAAATTAAAAAAATATGGCGTCCCCGAAGAGGTATTCAAAACAGTAAGAGCATTACCCCAATGATTATTGTTTCTTTTGCCCGTCGGATAATTGTGAAAGGAAGCGAAGGAAGCGACATTCAAAGTATTTACCGTTGATCTTCTCGCCATATAATCACTATTGCCAGGAAGTTGCGACCAATAAGCTGGTTCAAGATTAATTTTTTCTCTAACTCCGGTTATTCCTGAATTTGATAATTGCACCATCGCCATCGATAATGAAGTTTCTAATTTTTTTAAAGTATCTTGAATACAAAGAATTGTTAGGTGATGCAATCCGAATGCAAATTCACCACTCATCGCAGAATCAAGAGCTTCATCAATGGCACTAATTTGCGAAGTAGCCACATCTTCCGATTGAGTTAATCTTCTTTGTTGTAATTGCATCGAACTAATCGCGATCGCTCGGTCAGTATATGAAAATGATTGACTAATTATTAATTCAAAAGGCATTTGCATAAAACCGTCTAATAAACCGGCATGAGTTGAGGGCCTATATTCTTTAACCGAAACAACTCCAGCATATTTAATTTCGCTTAATCTATGAACTTCGATTGATTTTTTACCGAAATAAAGCCTGTTTAACGGAAGATAGTGAGAAATATCACCCAATGGAATTAAAAGAGATTGAGAATTTCCACAATTAACAAGTCGGGATAAAAATTCTAAAATTTCTGAAAAAAATCCATTGTCCGACTCTTTAATTTCAAGAACTTCGGCATTATAATTTGCAAATCCCGTCACCACTCTTTCGGTAATTTCTTCAAGCTCTTCAAAAGCTTCGTTCATATAATTTTCCCAAGAAGCCTTATCGGCTTGATGTTGAATTTTCGTTATCATATTTTGAATTCCCGAAATTCCACCCTTATTCAAACCCCTTATAATCGTAAAATAATGTTCATTCATATAACATTCCGAATCCGAGTGTTTCTGTCTCCAAGCCTCATTTAAATCTTTACTAAACCCTTCTGGCATTAACCCATCTGGGAAACCTTTTTCCTTGCGTCTTACGGTATGAAAATACAAAGAAAAATTTCCCGAGGACATGCTTTTTAAAAGATTATTACGTGCTCTTTTTCTGATGTCGACGTCAATATCATCGGCAGTTTCAAATGAGAATCCCTTAATTTTTACGACTCTTACCAATCTTTCATCATGCGTTATTATGGTGTTATAGTTCCAATGGCATTTATATGGAATAAAATGTGCCATCGAAACTTCTTTTTGGGCTACTTTATGTTTTTTGGTTCTAATAGTTGATAGACGCATGATTGTTATTTTTTTCTAAAAATTGATTATTATTTTTATTCAAAATAATTAATAATGCAATCGCTGGAATTGCTAATAATCCTGAAAATATGAAAAAATTTATCCATCCAAAGTAGCTCGCATAAAATCCGGAAGATGAAGATAATACGCTTCTAGAAATTGAAGATATCGATGAAAATAAGGCGTATTGCGTTGAGCTAAATTTTAAATTACAAATACTACTTAAATATCCCACAAATATTACATCACCAATACCGCCACAAAAATTTTCAATAAAAACAATTGCGTAAAGAGAGCTAATAGTTTTTTCGGTTACAACCAAATATACAAATGAAAAATTGGAAAGAGCTTGAAGAATTGTTGCTAACCAAAGTGCTTTATGTATTCCAATTTTTTTGAAAATAATTCCTCCCGAGTAAACTCCGACAAGAACCGCAAACAATCCAAAGGTCTTTAATATAGTGGCAATTTCGGTCTTGCTATATCCGATTTCCAATAAAAATGGCAATGTTAAATTACCGACAAAGGCATCGGCGAGTTTAAATAAAACAATAAAAAATAAAATTGAGATCCAATTTTTTCTTTCAGAAAAATTTCTAAGCGGTCGAATGATAAATTTTATAAACCAGATTTTAAAATGATATTGGCGCGGATGCCAATTAACCCGAGTTTCTTTGGCAAATAATGTAGAAAAAATGCACAATAACATAAAGCCTGACATCATCAAATATACCACATCCCACCTAATTTTATCCGATAAAGCCAAGGCCAACGAGCCCGAAATCAACATGCCAATTCTATAACCATAAATATAATATCCCGAAGCCAAAGCCTGCTCTTCTTTTTTTATTAATTCTATTCTGTAACCATCGATAACAATATCCTGAGTTGCTGAAACACAAGCAACCAAAAATGATAAAAGTGCTATTCCTTTTAACGACGCCATTTCGCCGAAAATTCCTAGTAAAAAAATTAATATGGATAATAAAATTTGCGTTATTATTATCCAAGAGCGACGATTGCCGAGTTTTTTCGTAAAATAGGGGATAGCTAGAGAATCAACGACTGGAGCCACAAATATTTTTAAAGAATAAGGTAAGCTTACCAAAGATAAAAAACCAATAATTTGCAAATCAAAACCTTTGTCGACCAACAAGGCTTTAAGAGTTGATAATATTAACGTAATTGGAATTCCCGAACTTATTCCGAGAAAAAAAATTACTAAAAAATTTTTTTTATTGTTTGAAATCATTGATAAATTTGTGCAACTTTTATATTAATTAATTATTTTTCTTGTAAAAAAGAATTAAATGCAACATTTTTATAATATTAATTTTTAAAAAAAACAAATTTCAATAAATAAAATGCTAAATCACAAAGATTCATCAACTATTTACGGAACTACAATTTTATCAGTTCGCAAAAACAATCACGTTGCAATAGCCGGCGATGGACAAGTTTCTTTGGGCTCAACCGTTTTAAAATCAAATGCCAAAAAAATTCGTTTTTTAGGCGATGGCTCAATTATCGGCGGATTCGCTGGTGCAACCGCCGACGCCTTCACTTTATTTGAAAGATTAGAAAGTAAACTTGAACAATATCCCAATCAATTAATGCGTTCTTGTGTTGAATTAGCCAAAGATTGGAGAACAGATAAATATTTACGACGACTTGAAGCGATGATGATTGTTGTCGATAAAAATATTTCTTTAGTTTTAACGGGAAATGGCGATGTTCTTGAGCCCGAAGATGGAATAATTGGCATTGGATCGGGAGGAAATTATGCTTTGTCAGCCGCTCGCGCTTTAGTTGATTTTGATCTAAGTGCCGAAGAAATTTGCGCAAGATCCATGAAAATCGCCGCCAAATTATGTGTTTACACTAACGATAATGTTATTATCGAAAAATTTTAAATTTATTTTTAACTAAATGAAAATTTTAAAATCACTTCTTTTAATAATTGCTTTGAATGCTTATTCATCAAGGGCAAACGCCACTTTGAATATCACTATTAAAGATGACAATTTATCAAAAAATAAAATTTTATTTATTGGTTTTGAATCAAGTAATTTTTCTATAAATAATGAGGCTAAACAAATTTTACAAAAAATTATTTATAATTTAGAATCAACCAATCTCGTTGAACCTCTAGTCCAAAATCGAATTACCACTTCTTCACAAAATAACGAAATCGCTAATATTAATTCAGAAAATTCTACTCAAAATTCTACTCAAAATATTTCTCAATCCACCGATTTTATCGACATAAATGCCATTCCTGATTTTGATAAATATTATAGCTCTGGCATTGAAGGTCTAATTACCGCACAATTTAATTATGACACAATTGGTAATCTCGAAATAAGGGTTAGGATGTGGGATATTCTCGATCGCAAACAAACTTTTGGAAAATTTTATTCTTCAACACCCGATAATTATCGCAAAACTGCCAATTTAATTTCGGATGAAATTTATAAATCTATCACGGGCGAAGTTTCTGGTCACTTCAATTCGCAAATAGTTTATACTTCGGAAACGGGCACTTTTCGCAAAAGAATTAAAAAAATTTCAATGATTGATTTTGATGGTGAAAATTATCGCAATTTAACCGATGGTTCAGAAATGGTTTTAACGCCGATATTTTCAAAACGTCGTGATGAAATTTATTTTTTAAGATATTTTCAAGGACGTCCACAAATTTTTTCGCTAAATACCAAAACTTTGCGAAGCCAAAAAGTAGGAGGCTTCAGAGGCACAACCTTGGCTCCAAATGTTAATCCCAAAACGCCAGATCGCATTCTATTAACAGCAATCGTCGATGGCAATAGCGACATTCATGAATTTAATATTCCTCAAAATTTTGCCAAAAAATTAACCAAATCTCCGGCGATTGACACTACGGCATCTTACTCTCCAGATGGCAATTCTTTAGTTTTTGTTTCCGATCGTGAAGGTTCGCAACAACTTTATACCATGAATATTGAAACTTTATCTTTAACCAAAATTAGTAATGGCGAAGGTTCTTATTCTAAGCCAATGTGGTCTCCCGATGGTCGATCAATCGCCTTTACCAAGCAAAAAAGTGGTAAATTTTTTGTTGGAACCATGAATGTAAATGGTCACGGTGAAAAATTATTAACTAGTGCTTATTTAGTCGAGGGAGCCCGTTGGTCGCCGAACGGCAGATATTTAATTTATTCAAAAAAACGCACTCCCTACGGACAAGAATCGATTCCGAGAATATTCATAATCGATATTTTAACTGGATATGAACATCAAATTCAAACACCCCCAAATGACGGCGCAACAGATCCGGATTGGTTATAAAACATGATTTATCAATATTTTTTTAAAAGATTTTTATTAATTTTTCCAACTTTATTGGTAATTTTATTATTAAATTTTTTGATTATACAAACTGCTCCGGGAGGTCCGGTTGAAAGGTTTCTATCCCAAATAAATCATAATAAAATTTCAGGAGAAATTTCCGAATCAAAAATAAATAATTTTGATGTAAAAAATATTTCTCAAAATTCTTCAAACTTTAAATATCAAGGCTCACAAGGAGTTGATGCTGATTTAATAAAACAAATTGAAAAAAATTATGGCTTTGATTTACCTCTTCATCAAAGATTTTTTTTAATGCTAAAAAAATTTTTAGTTTTTGATTTTGGCGAAAGTTTTTATCAAGATAAAAAAATTATTGATTTAATAATTGAAAAGCTTCCCGTTTCAATTTCCTTAGGGCTTTGGACGGTTTTATTAACTTACTTAATTTCCATTCCTTTGGGCATCAAAAAAGCTTTAAAAGATGGTTCGAAATTCGATATTTATTCAAGCACAATTATAATTTTTTTGCATGCAATTCCAGCTTTTTTATTGGCGATTTTATTAATAATTTTATTTTGTGGTGGCAATTTTTTAAACTTCTTCCCTTTACGTGGCTTAGTCTCAGAAAATTTTGCCGAATTAAATTGGTGGCAAAAAATTTTCGATTATTTTTGGCATTTATTTTTGCCAATTTTCTCGATGGTCATCGGTGGCTTCGCTTCTCTCACCTTCTTTTGCAAAAATTCTTTTATCGAAGAAATTAATAAAAATTACGTTTTATGCGCGCGCGCCAAAGGCTTATCGCAAAATCAAATTTTATATTTTCATATCTTTCGCAATGCTTTGATGATTGTAATTGCCGGCTTGCCGTCATTATTAATCGGCATATTTTTTACCAGCTCAATGCTCATTGAAGTAATTTTTTCTCTCGATGGCTTGGGGCTTCTCGGCTACGAATCCGCCGTTTCACGCGATTATCCATTAATTTTTGCATCAGTTTACATCTTTACTTTACTCGGTTTGGTTGCTAATATAATTAGCGATTTAACTTATAGATTGATTGATCCGCGGATTGATTTTGAAAGCCGAAAATAATAAAATTTAAATATGTCAATAATCGAATTAGAAATTATCTCCATAGTGATCTTGATAGTAATAGCGGGCTTGATTTCATGCTTTGAAACCGCCATTACCGCCTCTTCACGCGCTAAAATTCATCGCCTTGAAACCGAAGGCGACAAAAGAGCCAAAAGGCTCGAACATCTTTTAAAAAATCGTGAAAAAGTTGTGAGCGTTATGTTGCTCGCCAACAACGCCATCAGCATTATCGCCTCGGCTTTAACCACTAAATTTTTACTCGATATTTTTGGCGAAATTGGCGTTCTTTATTCCACCGTTTTTTTAACAATTGCGGTTATAATTTTTGGTGAAATTTTACCGAAAACCATTGCCTTACAAGCCCCCGAAAAATGTGCTTTACTTTTTTGTGGAGCGATTGAATTTTTATATAAACTTTTCGCTCCAATCGTGGCAATTATTCAAAAAATTATTGATTTTTCGATTGGAATTTTTCAATCCAAAAAAGTCGCAAAAACCAAAGAATCTGAACTTGAAGAAATTCGTGACACCCTTGATTTAAAGGCTAAAGAAGGCACAATTTTTAAATATGATAAAGATTTACTCGACGGTGTTTTAGATTTATCCGACACCGAAATTAGCGAAATAATGGTGCATCGCAAAGAAATCGAATCGATAAATCGTGATTTAAAAATCGCCGAAATTTTAAAAAAAGTCATTGATATTGGCTATACCCGAATCCCCGTTTGGCGGGGCAATAAAGAAAATATTATTTCAATTTTAAATGTTCGAAAACTTCTCAAGGCTTTATATTTTTACAAAGGTGATATCGAAAAATTTAATCTCGATTCGGTTTTAACTCCGCCTTTTTTTTCGCCAAATTCCAATACTTTGCGTTCACAATTATTTTCTTTTCGAAAGCAGAAAAGACGTTTGGCTCTAGTGATTGACGAATATGGATCGCTTCAAGGTTTAGTTACTTTGGAAGATATTTTAGAAGAAATTGTCGGTGAAATTAAAGAACAAGATGAAAATAATGAAATAAATATTATCAAAACTAAATCAGGAATTTATAAAATCGCCGGCAAAACTTTAATTCGCGATTTAAATAAAAAACTTGATCTTGATATTGCCGAGCAAGAAGAAGCTCACAACATTTCTGCCTACATAATCAATCATTTGGGATATATTCCCGAAGAAAAAGAAAGTTTTATTATCGACAAATTATCATTCGAAATTTTAAGAAAAAAAAGCAATGATTTGTTGTTGATAAAATTAAAAAAACATCACGGGAAATAATATTAAATTCACAAATAAACTTTTTTCTTATTCATCAATCAATTTAAAATTCTTAACAAATTTGTTTTAAAATTAATTTACAATAATGAATAGCTATTTATAAGTGATAAGGATTTAAAATCCTTGTTCTCAACATTAGTTAATAAATAAAAATGACTAGATCTTCGCTCGAATCGCTTGAATTTTTATTCCAAAAACGATCGCAAACTAGCAATCAAATCTCCCCTCATGCTCCATTCGCCGCTGCCATTGCAGTTAGTGGCCAAGAAGCATTTCGCTCCCAAACCGCACCAGATCAAGCGCCAAAAAAAAGAAAAATTCTTTTAGATTATAATTCATGTTTTCGTTTGTGGAATCCCAATGAAATGGCGCTCGAAATCGCTAAACTCA
>CAXNDB010000013.1:0-10430 GCA_964201025.1 Rickettsiales bacterium UBA1997
GATAAAATCAGTTTGCTTTTCTGGCAAAAAATCAAGTTGACCTTGGGTTCCGCTCAAGAGTCCCTTGCCAAAAAAGCCCCCTGAACCAATTGCAATTTTTGATTGAATAATATTGTATCCGCTTCCGAGTGGGTCATGCGTAGGATCGAGGAAGGTAAAAATTCTTTGTTTTTGATAATCATGCAATAAAAAATGCCAAGCAAATGGAATTGCAATTAACGCTACAATGCCCACAGAAACAAACTTCCAAAGCTTAACTCCCGCCATAAATAAAACTACTACACCGACCATCGCCAAAATCATTGCCGTTCCCAAATCTGGTTGATGGAAAATAAACGCGACGGGAATAAAAATCATCAATAATGGCGGAATTACAAATTTTAAACGCCCAATATTTTCTGCCTCAATATTATAAAAATATCGCGCCAAAGCAAATACCGTGCACACCTTCATCAATTCAGAGGGTTGAATTTTTATGGAGCCAATTCTAAACCAACGCGTTGCACCCATCGCATTATGACTCAACTGCTCCATAACATCGACCATTATGACCATGCCAAGCGCGATTGCATAAAACACATAAGATGCTTTAAACCAAATTTTAATATCGGTTACCGCAATAAAAATCATTAATGGGAAAAATAAACAAAAAAATCCAAGTTGACGCCCAAGCCAAGGCTTAAAAGATCCACCAGCTGCCGAATAAAGCATAATAAAACCAATGAAAGCTAAAGTAATTAATAAAGAAATTAGCAACCAATTAAGTTGTTCTAATTTTTGAGAAAGCGGTATTTTATCGTTATTTACAAGATTCATTTTAGTTTTTTTAAAATTATTTTTTATAAAGTTAATTGTTAGCTTGAAATATTAATCATTTTCTTTAGCTTTTAAAGTAATAAAATTAAATATGATTTTTTTAGGTAATTTTAATTTCAATGTCTGATAAAGAAAGCAAAAAAATAAAAATAAAAAGCTGGTACTCAAACCGCTATCAAATAGTAGTTGTTCAACGCAACATTTTGTTGATTTTTGCAATGCTATCAATCGTTGCGGTTGCCGCTTCTATTTTATTTGTAAAAAACATGATGTCTTCAAAATCTTTGGAGCCTTATGTAATAGAGATTGATGAAAAAACTGGCATCGCGACTACCGTTCAACAGCCTAGCTCCACCAATTATACAGCTAACGAAGTGATGAAAAGATACTTTGTAAATAAGTTTATTCAATCATCGATGAGCTACTCTCCCAAGACTTACAAGCAAGATGTCGAGATTACTCGCTTATTTTCTTCGCCTTCAATTTATAATGAATTCAAAAAAAGAATAGATCCAAACTTATTAGGCGGAAACTCCTCAATTGAAACAAAAGTAAAATCATTATTATTTAAAGGTCCCAATGAATTAGAAATTCGTGTCGCCAGAGAAATTCAATCTCCTGGGACTCAGGATCAAGTTAAAAATGAAATCATATTTATGACTTTCTTTTTTGCTCCAGATATTAGTCTCTCTATGGAGGAAAGACTTATAAATCCTCTTGGGTTTCAAGTTATTAAATTTGAAATTGGGGAAGAAGTTTATTCTTATTAATGTTATGAAAAAATCAAAACTACAATTCGCAATAAAAGCGCTTTTTAACATTATCTTTATTGTCTTAGTTGCCTTGCCTTGCAACGCTCAAACTCCAATTACAACCGACTCCAGAATTAGAACTTTGGTTTACAATCCAAATGAAGTTTACGAACTAAAATTCTATTACAATTATCAATCTTTTATAGAATTTTCTGAAGATGAAGAAATTGAAATGATTTCGGTCGGAGAGGCTTTTGCTTGGAGACTAACTCCCGCTGGGAAAAGATTATTTATTCGCCCCCTCGAAATCGCCGCTCACACCAACATGACCATCATCACCAATCGCAGAATTTATCATTTTGACATTCGCTCCGACGAATTTACCGGCAAAGCCGATGAAGATTTAGTTTACACGGTGCGCTTCTTTTATCCTCAAATTGGACAACCATTGCCAATGCCTCCGCAATTAGCAGTGCCAAACGTTGCGGCCAGACCTCGAAAAGAAAAAACTTCCGCCAACCCACAATCTAGTGGCGACTTAACGGGAGTAATTCATACGCCGATACCAAAAGCCAGAGTTGACGAAAAACTCCCGGGAATGGTCGACAGAAATCCTGAAAACTCCAACTTAAATTTTGATTATAGATTTTCCGGAGAATCTGACAACATAATGCCTCTAAAAGTTTATGATGACGGCAATGAAACCCACTTCCAATTTGCCAACGATAATTTGGTTATCCCAACAATCAGCGTTGTTGACATCAATGGTAACGAAACTCCAGTTTCTTACACCATAAGAGATCGCTATGTTGTTATTCCGATTGTTTCTCAGCAATTTACTTTGCGACTTTCCGAAAGCATACTTTGCATCTATAATTCTCGATCTTTGGCTATATAGTTTTTCTACTTTTAAAAATTCAAGCATGCGGTTGAAGGCGAATAGATTGAATTTATTAGCAATAAATTCTTCCACAGTCTTCAATTCCCAAATCCTAAAATTTTTTTTAAACGTAAAAGGAGGTTATTTACTTCTTTCTTCTATTGCGGAAATAAGTTTTTTATTAAATTCTTCTTTGCTTAAACTGCACTCGATTGCTGGCAAGAATTCAATCACAATCGTTCCACGATTTTTTAAAATTTGCCCCTTTGGCCAAAATAGACCCGAATTTAAAGCAACGGGCACAACTTTTACATCGCAAGAATTATAAAGTGCAGTAATTCCAGCTTGATAAGGATATTTTTCAATAGATGCTCCGAAAGGAACCCGCGTTCCCTGCGGAAAAATAACCACCGATTGTCCTTTGGCTAAATAGGTTTTAGCTTGATTAATAACGCTTTTTAAAGACCTAACCCCACCTTTGCGATCAACTTTAATGCCACTCATAAATTTTACAAACCAACCATAAAAAGGAATCAATTCAAGCTCTTTTTTATAGGCGTAAACGGGGCGATCGATAATCAAATGCATAACCACGGTTTCCCACATTGATTGGTGCTTACAAGCATAAATACACGGCTCTTTTAAGATATTTTTCTTGCCGATTATTTTATGATCAATTTTACATAATTTTTTTAGCATCCAAAAAACTCCGATTGACCAAATTTTGGCGCCTTGATCGGCAATTTTTTGATCACGCGAAATAAAAGCTGGGATTAAAAAAATTATCGGAATTATTGCGCCCCAAATAGTTACTAAAATTGAAAAAGTTAGGGAACGAAAAAATTGCATCTGGAGAAGAATTTTTATTTTATAGAATTTTTTAATTCAAAAAAATATTTTTGAAAATTTCTGGATTTAATTTTGTAGTGGTGCCGGATGTCGGGATTGAACTGACGACCTACTGTTTACAAGACAGTTGCTCTACCGCTGAGCTAATCCGGCGAAATTTATATGGTGTTCTTGATTTTATTAGGACTTCAAAAAAACTGCAAGTTTTTTTATAAAATAAATCGAGTCTTATCAATTGACAAGACTCGATTTAAAAAACAAAACTATTTTTTAACTGGAGCTGGAACAGCAGCAGAAACTGGGGCTGGAGCAGCAACAGCTACTGGAGCAGCAACAGCTACTGGAGCAGCTTCAGCTTTTTTAGCTTTTTTAGCTTTTTTAGCTTTTTTTTCAGCTTTAGGAGCTTCGGCGGTAGCGTTAGCAACTTCAGATGCAACGTTAACAGCTTGAACAGCTTTAGAAGGAGCTGGGGTTTGTGCATTGGCAGAAGAAGCAAACAATGCAACAACCGCAAGGATTAGTGAAAATTTTTTCATATTATTTATACAAATGATTTTTTATTAATGCTGATTTTCGATCAGTTTTCTTTTTAAAAATAATAATTTTTTTTAAAATTGCATAAACAATTTTGGCAAATAATTTTTACATAAAAAAGAACTAACTGAAAAATAAAATTTTAAAATTAGTTTGTCAACAAGGTTTATTGATAAATAAAATAATATCTAATCAAAGTTATTGAAATTAATTGGAGCGATTAACCAAGAGATCTACTAAATCATTTAAAATATCCGCTTTTGTTCCAAAAATTTTTAAATGCTCCTTGGCTTGCTCGCTCAAAATTTTAAGCCTTTGCTTGGCTTGCTCGACACCAATTATATCAACAATGCTAGCATTTTCTTTGGATTTTTTGTGCGTCATTTCGTCTATCTGGGTTTTGCCGATTTCGATACCAATATGATCTAAAATATCATCTTTAATTTGAAACGCCAATCCCAAATCATGAGCATAATAACGAAGCGCTAAACGCTCTTGTTTATTGGCTCCACCTAGAATCGCTCCGCATTCCGCTGAAGCCATAAATAATTCTCCGGTTTTAAGTCTATGCAAATTAATAATTTGTTCTTGTGAAATTTTTTTATCTATATTTTCAATGTCGATCATTTGTCCGCCAACCATACCCCTACAGCCAATTGCTTTTGATAAGGTTTTTATTAATTCACAACGAAGTTCGGCACTATTATGAGCGTCGGAATTTGCCAGAATTTCAAAGGCAAATGTTAATAAAGCGTCTCCCGCAAGTATCGCCGTCGCTTCATCAAATTTTTTATGATTGGATAATTTTCCTCGACGAAAATCATCATCATCCATCGCCGGCAAATCATCATGGATTAAAGAATAAACGTGCACCAATTCTAGGGCCGTCGCACAATTTAAAGATTTAGTTGCGGGGAAATTAAAAATATTGGCGATTGCCATCACCAAAAAGGGGCGAATTCTTTTTCCGTCAGACAATGCTGAATATCGCATTGACTCAATAATTTTTGAGTCGGAAAAGTTTTCGGGCAACAATTCATTCATTCTTTGCTGAACATAAAAAGAACAACTTATCATCGACTCTCTAAGGCCTTCGAATTTCATAAAACTATTTCGAATTATTTTTTAAAGATTTCGCTAAATATTTCCCCGTAACTGAGTTTTTATCTTTAGCAACTTGCTCGGGCGTTCCTTGTGCCACAATGTATCCACCCTTTTCGCCACCACAAGGACCAATGTCAATTATCCAATCCGCCGTTTTTAAAACGTCCAAATTATGCTCAATAACCAAAATAGAATTGCCCGAATCCACCAACTTATGCAAGACCTTGAGAAGCTTATTGATATCTTCAAAGTGCAATCCTGTTGTTGGTTCGTCAAGAATATAAAGCGTATCTCCCGTCGCTTTGCGACTTAATTCTTTAGCAAGCTTAATCCTTTGTGCCTCGCCCCCCGAAAGCGTTGTAGCACTTTGTCCGATTTTAATATAACCCAAACCAACATCGCACAAGGATTTAAATTTTTCTTGAATATGCGACATGTTAGAAAAAAACGCACAAGCGTCTTCAGCCGTCATTTCAAGAATATCAGAAATTGATTTATCTTTATATTTAATTTCCAAAGTTTCGCGATTATAACGCTTGCCATGACAAGTTTCGCAACGCACATACACATCGGGCAAGAAATGCATTTCGATTTTTATAACGCCGTCACCCTGACAAGTTTCGCATCTTCCGCCTTTTACGTTAAAAGAAAATCTGCCAACTTTATAACCACGAGCTTTTGACTCGGAAAGATTGGCGTAAAATTCACGAATAAAAGTAAAAGCACCGATATAAGTGCAAGGATTGGAGCGTGGCGTTCTGCCAATTGGCGATTGATCGATTTCAATAATTTTATCAATCAAATGATGTCCGAATAGCCCTTGATAAGGCCCCGGAACCGCTCTAGCTTTGTTAATAATTTTATCGAGAGCGGGAAATAAAGTTTTAATAATCAAGCTCGATTTGCCTCCGCCCGAAATTCCCGAAACCGCTGCAAAGACTTTGAGCGGAAGATCGAGATCAATATTTTTTAAATTATTTAAAGTCGCTCCTTTGAGACGAATCATTTTTTGATTATCAATTTTACGTCTTTTACTGGGGATTTCGATGCATTTTTTACCGCTCAAATATTGACCCGTAATACTATTTGGATCTTCGATAACCTCATGCGGTCGTCCCGCTGAAATAATTTGACCACCGTGAATTCCGGCACCCGGACCAACATCAATTAAATATTGTGCTTCGCGCATCATCTCTTCATCATGCTCAACAACAATTACCGAATTTCCTAAGTCGCGTAAATTTTTTAAAGTTGTAATCAATTTATCATTATCCGACTGATGTAATCCGATTGAAGGCTCATCTAAAACATAAAGCACACCCGACAATCCCGACCCAATTTGCGAAGCTAAGCGAATACGTTGCGCTTCGCCACCCGAAAGCGTTCCCGCTTCACGATTAATCGTTAAATATTCGAGACCAACATTTGATAAAAATCCTAAACGACGAGTAACTTCTTTAAGCAATCTTTCGGAAATTTGACGTTGCATCGGTGTTAAAAATTTTGGCAAATTTGTAAACCAATCAATCGATTTTTCAACCGACATGGCACTTACTTGTCCAACGTGCAAACCCGCAATCTTAATCGATAAAGATTGTTCGTTTAAACGATAACCTTCACAAGATTCGCATTTTTTAAGTGCTTGATATTTTAAAAATTCATCGGCTCCATCTTCATTGGCACTTTCAGCAATACGCTTTTTCATGCTATTCACGATACCATCAAAAGCTTTTTTAACACGAATAGTTTTTAACCCATCTTCAATTTTTAATTCGATTTCTTCGCTTCCGGTTCCATAAAAAATTTTATCTTTTATTTCTTGCGAAAGGGTTTTGAACGGAGCATCTAAACTAAATTTATAATGCGTTGCCATCGCCGATAAAATTTGTTGATAAAAACGCTCTTGTGTTCCTTGCCACATTGAAATAGCACCTTGTCTTAGCGATAAATTTTCATCTTCAATTAATAAATCAATGCTAAAATAACGTTCGGTTCCGAGTCCGTCGCAATGTTTACAAGCACCGAATGGCGAGTTAAAAGAAAATAATCGTGGCTCGATTTCGGAAATGGTAAATCCTGAAACCGGACAAGAAAATTTTTCACTAAATAAAACGATGTCGCCGACTTGCGATCTTAACAACTCATTGCTTTCCTGCAAAACGTCTTTGAGATTTTCTTCTACTTTTAAATTGGCATCTTTTTTTGATTTAATTTTTGGGGCTTGTGTTTTTTCTTTAGCGACGTGATCCTCGGGGAAGCTTACAATTTCAACATAAATCAAACCTTCAGATATTTTTAAAGCGGTTTCAACTGAGTCAGCAACACGATTGCCAAGATCTTCCGAAATAACAATTCTATCAACAACGATTTCAATATTATGTTTTTTATTTTTATCAAGTTGCGGTAAAATTTCATTTAAATCGTGAATTACACCGTTGATTTTAATTCTCTGAAAGCCTTGCTTTCTAGCATTCATCATCTCTTTACGAAACTCACCTTTTTGCGAACGCACAATCGGCGACAAAATATAAATACGAGTTTTTTTAGGTAAAGATAAAATCTTATCAACAATTACCGACGAAGATTGACTTTCAATCGGCTTTCCCGTCGCTGGAGAGTAAGGCACTCCGATTCGAGCAAACAAAAGTCGATAATGATCATAAATCTCGGTAACCGTTCCTACCGTTGAACGCGGATTACGTGAAGTAGTTTTTTGATCAATGGCAATTGCTGGCGAAAGCCCCGTGATTGACTCAACATCAGGCTTATCTTGCATATCCAAAAATTGTCTTGCATAAGCTGAAAGACTCTCAACAAATCGTCTTTGACCCTCAGCGTAAATTGTATCAAACACTAGAGACGACTTACCAGAGCCACTTAATCCCGTAACAACCACAAGTTCATTTTTCGGAATTTCAATGCTAACATTTTTTAAATTGTGCTCTTTGGCACCAACAACTTTAATAAATTTTTCTTCCATGAAAGATAAATCGAGATTTAAAATTTAAGATAAGTTTTACTAAGTGGGATTTAGACTTTAAAGTTTTTACAATATACTTTAAAAATATGCTATTAGTTTTTTTTATTTTTTAATAAAAAACTTTACAAAGTTAAAATTAACTTATCGCGAAAAAATTCATATTTATAAAATTTTTGTAAAAAACTCATGCCAAGAAGAGGAATTACAAGGTCAGAATTAGTAATCGAGGCTTGAACATTATAAAATTTTATTCCCGAGACATCCACTTCATCAAAAGAAATCGAGGCTCCGTAAGATTGTCCATTAGCGGTTTGAAACACTTTATTATAATTAATTTTTTTCAAATCATATCCGAGTTTTGAGGCGATTTTTTCATCAATTACCACATCGCTTGCACCCGTGTCAATCATGAATCGCACCTCTTGGTTTTTAATTTTAACATTAAGGTAATAATGACCATCTTGTGCGATATTTAGAACAAGTTGTTCGTGATTTTTATTTATCGCTTTGGAAGGAAATAAATCTGACAAAACTCGATCTTTTGTTTCGCTAAATTCAAAGCGATAACTATATAAAACCAACGCTAACAAGGCGAAAACAATCCACAAACCCACAAATTCAAAAATTTTTTTTATCGGCATTTCCTTGTGCGAAAAACCCATAATTAAAAGCACAATTAAAATTAAAATATAAATAACATTTGACCATTCGTGAGAAGATATTTCGTTATAATCCATGACAAATTTTCTTAATATTTTCTATAATAATTTCATTTTCTTGGTCGGTGCCAATTGTAGCTCGAAGGCACGTAGGCAAGCCATAACCCTTCATTTCACGAAAAATAATAAAATTTTCGAGAAGTTTTTTATTAACTTTTTCACAATTTTCATTCGATAAAAAATAGATCAAAATAAAATTAGCAATTGATGGATGAATTTTAATTTTATTGATTGAACTTAATTCTTCTTTTAAAATTTTTAGCCATTTAGTGTTATGATTTTTTGAAGCTTTAGTAAAATCATCATCATCTAAAGAAGCTAGAGCTGAAACCTGTGCCGGACCCGAAACGTTAAAAGGTCCGCGGGATTTATTTAAAATATCGGCAATATTTTGCGAAGAATAACTCCAACCAATTCGAAGCGAAGCTAAGCCATAAATTTTGGAAAAAGTTCGAGTTAAAACAACATTTTTATATTTATTAACGATTTCTAAGCCATCATAAAAATCTTCAACCGCAACGAATTCTTCATAAGCATGATCAAGAACCAATAAAACATTTGAAGGAATATTAGCCACTAATTTATTAATTTCATCTTTATTTAAATAAGATCCCGTAGGGTTATTTGGATTAGCAATAAATATAATTTTGGTTTTTTTATTAACGGCATTAATGATCGCATCGATATCGGTTTTAAGATTTTTCTCTTTAACTTTAATGGCTTTAGCTCCTACTCTCTGAGCCGAAATCGGATACATTAAAAAACCATATTCACTATAAATTATTTCATCACCAACGCTGGCAAAAGAAGAAGTAAGTAAAGCAATTATTTCGTCGGAACCAGCTCCACAAACGATTTGATTGGGATTTATATTATTTTTTTGCGCAATTTTTTCTCGCAATAAAGTTGACGCTCCATCGGCGTAACGAAAAACATCTTTAGCGTGTTCGATATAAGCAATTAAGGCTTTAGGACTCGCTCCGAGAGCATTTTCATTTGATGATAATTTGATAACTTTTTTATCCCCAACTTTGGATTTTCCAGGGATATAATTTTCAATTTCTAAAAGATATTTATGTGCTTGCGGTTGCGTATCTGACATATTATTGACGACGAATAATTTTTAAAATTAACTCCACATTTTCAATCGGAGTTTGCGGTAAAATTCCATGACCTAAATTAAATATAAAAGGCTTGTCGTTAAAAGTATCTAAAATATTTCTAACTTCTTTTTCGATGGCTTTTTTATCACCAAAAGCCAATAAAAAATTATCAAGATTACCTTGAATTGTTTTATTTAAATCTTGTTGTAAATATTTTTTTGCCCAATTTTTTTCAAGATTTTGATCAATCGCTAAGCCATGACAATCAACCTCTCTCGCAAATTTTTCATAATTTACTCCAATGGCTTTTGGAAAATAAATTACTGGAATTTCAGGATGATTTTCTTTTAAATACTTCACAATATTTTTCGCCGGCTCAATTATCCATTTTTGAATTTGACTTGGTGGCAAAACTCCTGCCCAAGAATCAAAAATCTTAATTATATCAGCTCCAGCCTTGATTTGAGAAGTTAAATAAATTTTTAAACTTTCAGTTAAAATTTCAATAAGTTCGGCAAATAATTCTTCATTTTTCAAAGCCATTTCACGCACTTTGTCAAAATTTTTCGATCCTCCGCCTTCAATCATATAACAAGCCAAAGTCCAAGGAGCTCCACAAAATCCAATCAAAGCCTTATCGTTCGCAAGCTTTGATCTTGTAAGTGAAATCGCCTCATAAACATTTTGTAAATG